>JAFWAG010000056.1 GCA_017507765.1 Alphaproteobacteria bacterium
CATCGCATTTATGCTGCCGTCGGAATCTTTCCTGATGCCTATTTGATAACCTTCTATATCAACCCCAACATCGACAGGGTTAATTATCGTTGTCCCAACGGAAAGCGTATCTTTGTTTTCATCAATGTATACCTTCGTCTGCTCCTTCAAAAGGAGCAACGTATTCGCTTCATTGATATTATCATATCCTGCCTGCGGTCAGCAACGTGTTTATATAGCACTGGTGTCAGAGCTGCTATCAGCCCAAACATGATAATTGCTTCAACGGTAATACTTCCGGATTGGAGGCTATTTCCTAGCGGGGGGGGGTAGAGACTTTCATTTTCTTTAGTAACATAAGGATATCTCCTTTATTATCCTTTGACCAACAAGCAATATACTATGCACAGCTTAAAAAATTGTAAAGCCATACTTAAAAATAAAAATCTGTCTCCAATGGCCTGATACTTGCCTAAACAACATAAATAGTGTAAATAGGAGTACATGATGTACCGTATATTGTCCTTATGTGTTTTAAGTTTAGCTTGGCTTATCCCGTCAGGCTCTTTATCTGCGAAAGAAGCTTCCGCTTCCTTTGCCGATACAGATATTTGTCTTTACTATACATCATTACAGGAAAAGAAGTTTGGCATTAAAGAAAACCTTCTTTCCACCATTGCCTTAGTCGAAACCGGACGCTACAATCCGGACCACAGATTAGCTTCCCACCCTTGGCCATGGACGGTAACCTCTGCCAAAGGCGGCACATATCACAAAAGCAAGAAAGAAGCCGTTGCCGAGGTTAAAAAGCTTATTTCGCAAGGGATTAAAAGCGTAGATGTCGGTTGTATGCAAATAAACCTAAAGTTCCACGGTTCTGCTTTTTCCTCTATTGAAGAGGCCTTAGACCCAGACAAAAACACCGCTTATGCGGCATCTTACCTTGCCAGATTGCACAAACAAACCGGCTCATGGGGCAAAGCCGCCACAACGTACCATTCCGGCAGTCAGGAAAAAGCCCTAAAATATGAAGAAAAGTTAATTTCCGCTTGGCGCAAGCTTAACCAATTTACCGCCAAACATAACCTAAGCCAGCTTGCCGAAGCCGACATTCAAATGCGCCCCAAAGAAACACCCTCCCCTACGCATCATCGCAAAGTTGAACCTATTTCTTATGTGGACAATCACGACCAAGCCAAAGTTTTTGCTTCGGAATGGCGGGCGCAGAAAATGCGGGAATACTTGAAACGCAAACAGCTTGCGAACGGAATTATCACGTCAGATCTTTAGCTTTAAAAGCACCGTTTTCATCTTGTTGCCAATAGAACATTTCTGCACCGGCATTTTTTGCCTGCACCCAAGATTTCCTTGCCGAGGTTAAAGCTTCTTCGGACTTGCCGTCAAACATCAGCAATATTCGGTCATAAGCTGCCGTAGAGAAATCAACCGTTTCTGAGTCCAACAGAACTAAAATAGAAGCATTATTAGGATTTTCCTCTGCCGCAGTTATCCAAATCGGCTGCAAAGAAGGATTACCGTCTTTTTCCGTTCCATGGGGAAGCCAAGAATTATTATCATACGTCCAGAGCAAAGAATTAAGGTATTCGGCTCTTTCCGGCGAGCCGACTTTTATCAAAGCATGAGCCGAATAAGCATAGACTTTTTCCATTATCATAGGCAAAGCCTTTTCAAGCGGCCATTTTTCCAAATGATAAAAATCTACTCTCACCACAACCTCCGCATTAAGAAGTAGGTTTAACCGCCACGAATCTCAAGCCCAAAGGCCCGTCAACCAACATCAATATGCTTTTAGCTCCGTTTTCTTTTGCCTTTGCGAGCTGTTTTTCTGCATCTTCCGGCACTTGAACTTCACTACGGTTCATTTCGGATATAACGTCTCCGGCTTTCAATCCTTTTGCTGCGGCATCGGAACCGATTTTGACCTCGACAATCAGCACACCGGAGACAAAGCGAGAAACTTTATACCTTTCCCGCAAAGCCGGAGTAAGTTTTGCCACCGCAATTCCCAAAGTATCCAAAGGTAGAACTTCCAAAGCGGTTACCGGAGTTTTCTTTGCCTCCTCTGGATTTATGCGTCCGGCATCTTCATCCGGCATTTCATCAACCGATACTTTCAGGCTTTTTTCTTTTCCTTCCCGCCAGATGATAACCGGAACAGTCCTGCCGACCGGAGTTTCCGCCACCATACGAGGAAGATTTCTCATAGCGGTTATTTGTACGCCGTTAAACTTTAAAATCACATCGCCCGGTTCGATTCCTGCCTTTGCGGCACTTCCGTCCGCTTCGACACTTGCAACCAAAGCCCCGCCTTTAGCTTTAAGTCCCAAAGTTTCCGCAATTTCTTCGGTAACGGATTGAACTTTTACGCCCAGTTTTCCTCTGCGGATTTTTCCGTCTTTAAGTAAATTGTCCAAAACCCACTTAGCCATATTTGCCGGAATAGCAAAGCTGATTCCCACACTTCCACCGGACGGAGAAAAAATCGCCGTATTGACCCCGACCAGCTTTCCTTCGGTGTTGAATAAAGGCCCGCCGGAGTTTCCTCGGTTAATTGAAACATCGGTTTGGATAAAGTCGTCATAAGGTCCAGCCTGAATATCTCTGGCTCTTGCCGATACGATTCCGGCGGTAACCGTGTTACCAAGCCCATAAGGATTACCGATAGCCAAAACCCAATCCCCGACTCTCAGCTTATCAGAGTTTGCGAACTCCACCGGCACCAATTTTTTCTTTGGCTTAATTTTTATCAAAGCAATATCGGTTTTCTTATCCCGACCGACAATTTCGGCTTTGTATACAGCCCCGTCATACATTGTAACCAATATATCAGAGCTTCCTTCAATAACATGATTGTTGGTAAGGATATAGCCGTCAGCATTTACAATAAATCCGGAACCCATAGAAGCAATCCGGCGCAAATCCACGTCCGGCACATTACCGTCAAAGAACTGGCGGAAGAACTCTTCATAAGGCGAACCGGGAGGAAAAGCTTCACCGTCATCAGCCGAAGGAGCATCGGTATCTTGATTGCTTGAGGTTGTAACGCTTACTACCGAAGGCAAAAGCTTTTCGGCGACATCGGCGAACCCCGGCAAAGCAGGATACGCCAAAGCATTTTGATACATACCGACCGACAGCAGACAAACAAGCAAAACAAGCTTTTTCATTTACGATTACCTTTTAAATATCCAGACAATTGCAAGCCCAAGCAAAGCCGCACATATTCCTATTGTACGAAGTTTTTCGGCAGGAAGCTTCATAACTTCCTGCACTGCCTTACGCATAGCTTCCGGAAAAAGCGCATAAGAAATGCCTTCCAGCACCAGCACCAACCCAAAAGCTATGCCGAGTTCCGTCATTACTTACTTCCTTTTGGAAGGCGTCCGAAGTAACGGAAGAATTCGGAATCCGGAGCCAAGAGCATAGACGTATTACCGTCTTTCATCGTCTCTTTATACGCATTCAAAGAACGGTAAAAAGCATAAAACTCTCTATCCTGATTTGCGGCATTTCCCCATATCTTAGTCGCCTGCTCATCACCTTCACCTCGAATAATTTCGGATTTTTTCTGAGCTTCAGCCAACAATACGGTACGTTCTTTTTCCGCTTTTGCTCTGATTTGCTGAGCAAGCTCTGTACCTTCGGCACGGATTTCCTTTGCCTCTTTTTCACGTTCAGAGCGCATACGGGCATAGATAGACTGACTTGTCTGTTCCGGCAAATCTGCACGGCGGATACGAACGTCAACCATATTAACCCCGAACTTAGCACTGGTTTTAAGGTTAACTTGTTCACGGATTTTCGCCATAATTTCCGAACGGGAAGGCGCAAGCAAAGTATTCAAAGTTTCATTGCCAAGCACATCTCGCAACGAAGAAATAATCGCATCAGACAAACGCTGACGGGCAAAGTCTTCGGTCAAAACTGATTGATAGAACAACAAAGGGTCAACGATTTTAAACCGAGAGAAAGTATCGACAACCACACGCTTTTGGTCGGCAAGCAATACTTCTTCCGCCGGCGGTTCTACCTCCAAAAGGCGGTTATCGTAATAAACCACATTTTGGATTAAAGGCACCTTGAACTTGATTCCGGGTTCTTGGACCACTCTTTTCGGCTCACCGAATTGGAGTATCATAGCCTGTTCGGTTTGGCGCACGATATACACGGAAGAAATCAGCCCCGCAATAAGTGCGACAAGAATCACGCCTCCGGCAATAGCAAATATATTCTTTTTCATTTATTTTGCTCCTTCTTTAGAGGTGTTTTGGTTAAGAGTTGTCAAAGGCAGATAAGGAACTACGTTATTTCCGGCTTTAGCCGAAGGATCAATAATCACCTTATTAACATTGCCAAGGACTTCTTCCATAGCTTCAATATACATACGGCGGGAAGTAACTTCCTTTGCCTGCCGATATTCTTTCATTACGGAAAGGAATCTTTGGGCATCACCGTTTGCCAAGTTAATCGTCTGCTCTTTATAAGCTTCAGCAGCCTGCACTTTCTGAGCCGCCTCACCTCTGGCCTTAGGAATTATATCATTACGATAAGCTTCGGCTTCGTTTCTGATACGCTCACGGTCGGCTTTAGCTCTTTGCACATCGTTAAAAGCATCAATAACCTGAGACGGAGGGTCAACTTTTAACATCTGCACCGCAGATATCTGCACACCTGCCTTATATTGATCCATCATAGCCTGAAGTTTTTTCCGGGTTTCATCTTGGATTTTTTCACGTCCGCCGGTAATTACCTTCTGTATCGGAGTTTGCCCGACAACTTCACGCATTGCGCTTTCGGCTGCCATTCTGACGGTTCCTACCGGATCACGCAGGTTGAAGAGGAAGTCTCCGGCATCATTGATTTTCCACGTAACGGTATAGTTAACTTCAACGATATTTTCATCTCCGGTCAGCATCAAGCTTTCCCGAGGCACCGAGCGCACATTTCCGGCATCGGACAAAGAACGCAACCGTCTGTATTCCGACAAGGAACTGCGGAAACCAATCTCAATACGGTTTTCCCTCATGACATTAGGCTTTAATACTTCTTCAATCGGATATGGCAGATGATAATGCAAACCCGGACCAGTGGTATAGCTGTACTTACCAAAGCGCATAACGACGCCCTGCTCTTCCGGAGCAATTTGGTAAAAACCGGTACCGACCCAAGCAATCAAAGCGACAAGAACAATCAAGCCGACCTTTTTCCCGACACCTTTCGGAGCATCAGGAGCTTTTCCTCTGCCACCGTTCCCGTTAAAAGAATTGAACTTTTCTTTTAATTTTTTCAAAAGCTCTTCCAAATCTGCTCGGTCATCTTTTCTTGGGAAAGGAGTAGGCTTCCATTCGGGAGCTTTCTTTTCCTTATTTTTATTATCATTTTCAGGGTTTCCCCATGGTGAGGGTTTATCTGCCATCTTAGCTTTCTCCTGTTTGGTTTGTAATAAACTTCTCATATACATCATCAAACACGACCGGTATTTGGTCATGCAAACTTTTCAGAACCATTTTCATGATTTGTTGAACTGTCGGGTGAGCCTGAGGCGCACATCTAAGCTTAAAAATATGCCTCCATTCCCGAATATTAGCCGTCATAATAATTGACGCCTTAGTAGAATGAGGAAGAAGCATACGGCACACATCAGGCTTATATCCCATTTCCGAAAGCTTCATATATGCCTTTTCTATATCTTCCATACATTTAAGCCATACCTGATAGCCTTCATCATCAGGATTAAAAAGAATATCCGGATTCATCACGGTAATTTCTTTGCCGAACTTATCTTTGGCATAGCAGTTATAGCGAGTGCTTTCTACGGCAAAGGAACAAACTCTGTGGCGGGTAATATCTTTTAACACTCCGGTATCCGCCATAATTTTCACGGTAACGACGAAGTGCTCCAGCATAGCGGTATGGTCAAGCTCGATAATCTTTTTCAGCATTTTTTCTGCCGAGCCTTCGGTTATATTCCCTTCGGACAAATAACAATTACGGCAACACAGCTCCAAATGTTTAAGGATAGCCTCTCCGTCCAACGGAGTAAGGATTTCCACGGAAGGCTCTAAGATTCTGACCATATATTTACACTCCTGTATCAGCGAATTTGCATTAGGTTAATTCATGATTAACAACTTATCAATCCTTTGGATAAAAATAAACTTGTTGACTTTATCGGTATTTTTTGTCAGGCTTTTTAAATATTTTAAAACTTTTAAACAGAAAGGTTGCTTTTAAAGAAATGACTTCTGCGTTTTTGGTGAACAACAGCATTATTGTCATTCAATCTTTACCAAAGGATTGGAAGCACTTTCTGTACCCAAAAACTTAAAATAACCGAACGATAAGATTTTAAGAGGGATGCTTCCAAAGCATCTCTCTTTTTTTATTTTTACCCATAACGCAAAGGAGGATAAAATGCGCAATAAAAAAGATACAAACAAAGCCGATTTCTCTTCTTTTTCGGAAGTTTATAAGGCAATAGAGGATTTAGCCCCCGAAAAAGCCCCCTACCCCGAAAGAGGCAAAATCTATCGTGAGCAGGTTAAGCTTTTGAATCTGGCAATCGCAAATTGCAATGGCAAGGCACCGCAGGAAGATTTGGATAAACGCTACGAGCTAACCCGAGAGATAAAAGCGGATATGTATGTAGATTTCATAATCGGAGCATATTGGGACAGTCTTGGAAAAGACGAACTTGGCAGAGCTTGTTTTGAGGCTGTAGCAAGCAAAATGCACAAAGCCGGCCTTGGCGAAGTTGTTATCCACCCAAAGGACGAAGAAATGGCAAAAGCATTACTTGACGCAGTCAGACTGTCGCTGTCAGAGCAGAAATATGCTCCGGACCTACAAAGCTTATTTATCGAACGCAGAGAAAAGCTTTTGACTTTATGTAAAGATTTTGGCTCGTTAAAAGAAAGTCTTGGCTATCCTCGTAATGAAGCAAGCCCGTTATGGCATAAAGTCCAAACCGACAATCTTAAGGCTTTAGCTCTGTTAAGTTATCAAGGGAGGGTAAACTACCGTTAATAAATATATTGTCAAACCTTTGGAAAAATGGCACTATATAAAGGTTAGCGCAAGCTGACTATGACGCTAAACCTTATGTGGAATAGGCGCAGTGGACCCGAGGGCAGTACTCGGCACCTCCACCATAATTCATGCTTTATGGGGGTGAAACAGGATCGACACGCGTAGTAAAGATGTAAGCTGTGTTCGGCATTGTACCACCGTTATCGGGCTAACATTTATAAGTGCGAACGATAATCGTGCTCCGGTTGCTCTTGCTGCTTAACGCAGTCGGAAAGACCAAATCAATCCCTAGTCCGTTGAGTGGATTAGGTGGGGCTGGAGCCGCCTAGCAACAGAAGGCTCCATTAAATAAGATAAGGATACTTTGTATGAATATTAAAAACATCGGCACATTGAATTATGAAAAACTGGTTGAACATTCTTTAAAGAATGTTGTGAAAGATGCGCTTTCAATTGTTGCCGCCGAAGGTCTTCCGGAAAATCATTATTTTCAGATAACCTTTGCCACCAAGCATTCCGGCTGTCATATATCGGACAAGCTTCACACAATGTATCCCGAAGAAATGACCATAATTCTTCAATACGAGTTTTCGGAATTAACCGTAAATGACGAAGGATTTTCCGTAACATTAAGCTTTGGCAACGTACCGGAAAACATTTATGTCCCGTTTTCTGCGGTTCGTTTCTTTGTTGACCCGCCATCAAACTTTGGTCTTCAGTTTGAAGTTGAAGACACCGGACTGGAAATTGTTGATTCTGCAGCGCAAGCCGAACCGGAACCGCAGCCGGCTCCTCCGGTAACCGAAGCCGTATCCGGAGACACCGCCCAAGTTATCGACTTTAAAAGCTTTCGCAAAAGTAATACTCCATGGATTGCCGAGTTAAAAAGCACTCCTTAGCAATATCCGGACATTATACCAGTATATCACTGGAAGATGCTTTTTGGGACGAATTAAAACAAATTGCCAAAAGGCAAGGAACAACCCTATCCGCTTTAATTGCCGACATAGACAACTCTCGGGAAGGAAACTTATCCAGTGCCTTACGCCTTTTTGTTTTAAGCGAACTAAAAAAAGAAGCTTAACATCTTTTTGGAAAATTACTGCCGTTAGTTATTCCTTTATTTCTATTACGGATATTTTAACCCAGCCGGTTCCGGGACATTTATCGCTGCCAACTTCGCCGGAGCCTTCATCAAACACCCATACGGCAGAGTCGCAAGTCGGCCACCCTGCCGGCATAGTCGCCAAACAGACTCGGCCGCCTCCACCACCGCCCACATGAGTGCCGCCACCACCGCCATAACCTCCGCCACCGGAACCATAGTCCGTTCCGGCACCACCGCCGAAAC
>JAFWAG010000057.1 GCA_017507765.1 Alphaproteobacteria bacterium
AAGTATATAATGGCGGATGGGGAGAGATTGTCCTTCGTTCGCCATGGCTCACTTCGTTCATCTTCGCTCGCATACAAGTATGCTCGCTACGATTCCGAACCTCTAACCTCGAGTAACGAACTCTCCCCATATGTAAATTGTCGTGAAGTATATAATGGCGGATGGGGAGAGATTGTCCTTCGTTCGCCATGGCTCACTTCGTTCATCTTCGCTCGCATACAAGTATGCTCGCTACGATTCCGAACTCTCTAACCTCGAGTAACGAACTCTCCCCATATGTAAATTGTCGTGAAGTATATAATGGCGGATGGGGAGAGATTCGAACTCTCGGTAAGCTTTGAGACCTACACACACTTTCCAGGCGTGCGCCTTAAACCACTCGGCCACCCATCCTTTAGATAAGGATTGGTAATATATTGGCATTTAGAAAAATGTCAAAGACTTTTTTCGCTTTAAAGTACAGTTTTGATAACATACAAAGCCATAAAGGCGTAAATCCCCGCAAAAACGTCATCAAGCATTATCCCAAGTCCGCCCGCTATCTTCCGGTCGGCAAAAGACGCAGGGAAGGGTTTGGTGATGTCAAATAAACGGAAAAAGAAAAAGGCTAAGCCAAAATCAATAAGATTCAAACCCGCTGCGCAAAGGGCGATAAATTGACCGGCAACTTCGTCTATGACTATAAACTGCGGGTCGGAAATCTGTTTTTCTTTGGCAATACTGTCAGATACCAGCCAACCAAGAAAAAATACCACCACTGCCCCCAAAAGCAAAAGGCTGCTTCCGCCAAGCCATAGTAATAATGCGCCGAAGGGCAAGGCGGCTAATGAACCGCAAGTCCCCGGAGCTTTGGGGGATAATCCGGAACCAAAAAAGGTGGCGATAGTCATAAATATTTTTGCTTTCTTTGTCATGAAAATAACCGCTTTCTTTTTGAAATAATTTCTTTAAGCATACAGCATTTATAAAATCTTGTTAGGGATTTTTTTCTGGTATATACTCTGGCGACATTTTTTCAATGAGAGTTTGTCATGGAAGAAAAAACAACGTGGCACGGGGTCTTCTCCGGTCCTTGTAAAGCAAAGAAAAAGTCTTGGTTCGCCAAAACTTTTTGCGAGAGGGAAATAATCCTTCGCCAAAACGAAAAACTTCGGTTTGTTCGTGTTTCTCCCGCATTCCAGATTCTTTCCTGCGGTTTTTTGGCGGTGTTCTTTGTATGGGTTGTTTTTACTTCGGCAACTTATTTTGCTTTTTCTTTTGTTCTGGAAAATAAAGATGAACAAATAGCTTCGGCAGAAGACAGTCATCGTCGCTTGCTCGCCGAATTGGAAGCATATCACCTTCAAATCGGAAAAATTACGGCTCAATTGGAAAAAACTCCGGACTTCGTTGCTGTGCCAAAGGATAATAAAAATAAGGCTGTAGCCGAAGATAAAACAGATATTAAAAACCGTATCGGGCAGTTGGCGGAAAGCATAGCCCACAGCAAGAAAACGCCAGAAAATACCCAAATGCTGACCAGAGAAAATCTTTTGCGGGAAGTTAGTCTTTTGGCTAATAAAATGGAAGCATCTTTAAAAGATTTAAACTGGGTAGATTTGAAGGATAAAGATATAGAGGTAGAACTGCAAAAAATTGCCTTGCAACGAGATATTGCTCTGGCGGAAACCAATGATTTGCGTTCACGGGTGAATGATTTGGAACGGCAGGTTTCAGATATGCAAGATGTCCAGTATCTGGTGTTTGAACGTATGAGTTCGCTTGCTTCCGGCGGAGTGCAGACTATTGAAAATAATCTGGCAAATATTGAAGATGCCTTGGCGTCAACCGGATTAAGCGTTGATAAGCTTTTATCCCGCAATATTAAACTGCGTTCGGAATCAGCTTTGAACTCGGCGGAAGGAAAGGGCGGCCCCTTTATCCCTTTATCGTCAATTGATTTAAAAGATGAAGCTTTAAATGCAAAACTGCTGGCTTTGAACGCCAAAGTAGACCGTTGGGAAAACTTGCTTGATTTGCAAGATCAGCTTCCCTTGGGAAAGCCGCTGGATAAAATCAGAGTTACTTCCCGCTATGGCGCCAGAGTTGACCCCTTTACCGGAGATACGGGAATCCATGACGGATTGGATTTGGGCGGAAAAAGAGGCGATAGCATTTATGCTACGGCTCCCGGCAAAGTCTTGCGCGCGGGTAACTATGGTCTATATGGTAAATTAGTAGAAGTGGAGCATACTTTGGGCTTCAGAACCCGTTATGCCCATATGGATAAGGTGTTAGTGAAAAAAGGAGATTGGGTGGATACCGGAGATAAAATCGGTCTGGTTGGAAATACCGGACGAAGCACGGGAAATCATCTGCATTATGAAGTCAGAATTAACTCCCGCTCCGTTAACCCCACAACTTTTATGAGGACGAGGAAAGATGTTTTCAAAAAATAATACAAAAATCAGAAACTTAGAAACAATGGCTCAAACGCGTATGGGTAATGACAAGCGTCCTCTTCCTCCTTCGTTAATCAGTGCGGATATGGTTGTATCCGGAGATATCTTCAGCTACGGAGAAATCCATATTGACGGCAAACTTGAAGGAGATATCAAGTGCCGCACTTTGGTTTTAGGGGCGGCAAGCGAGGTAAGCGGAGCAATTACAGCCGATACCGTAAAAATCCACGGCAAGTTTAACGGGCAGATTGTTGCCGGTTCGGTTCTGCTCGCCAGTACGGCTTATATGACCGGAGATATTACACACGAAAGCATTGAAATAGAGCCGGGAGCTTATCTGGAAGGGCATTGCCACCGTCAGAACGACCCGATAATTGCCGAACAGGCTCCGGCTGATTTGATGATAAGCGATCAGCGTAAAGCCGATAAAGATACCAAAGAAGCCAAAGCAAAAACACCCGAAAAACCCGAAGCTTAATACTTTGTCCAAGGGTCCGAGGCGGACGGCCATATGCGAGCCGCACTGGCTATTTTTTCTATCCATTAGATTAGTGCGAGGCGCACTGCCATATGCGAGGGTTCGAGGCGGACGGCCATATGCGAGCCGACCCGAGGCGGTGCGAGTCGACCCGAGGCGGGTAGCCTATTATTTCTATTCATTAGTTTATGTCTGCCAGACTTTACAAGTATAGGTAAAGCAGTTAATCTGTAACTGTTTTCGGTCTACACGGCCGGAATGGGGATAACCAACCTCTTTATAGAACTTTTATTAGAACTCCCAGTTGACTGGGAGGCGAGGGAATATAACGAATACTTCGCTCCGGTTCTATAGCGGATTGGTTGCTCCCAGTCGTTAGGTGATTTACCTGACGGCTGATTTTTTGAATCAACAAGGGAGGTGTAAATGATTGAAATATCTAAAAATAATTACTAATGACAAGATAAAAGTGGGTAGACTTTACAATTATAAGTAAAGCAGTTAATCTGTATCTGTTTTCGGCCTATACGGCCGGAACGGGGAATACCAAACCCCCTTTAAGTCCTTTTTTCAAAACTCCCAGTTGGCTGGGAGGCGAGGGAATATAACAAATACTTCGCACCGTGGACTTACGGTTTTGGTATCTCCCAGTCGTTAGGTGATTTACCTGACGGCTGATTTTTTGAATCAACAAGGGAGGTATAAATGATTGAATCATCAAAAGAAGAATTGGTTGTGATTAAACAAAAGCTTGCCGGAATGGACATGGTTGCCGTTCCCATAGA
>JAFWAG010000004.1 GCA_017507765.1 Alphaproteobacteria bacterium
GTTAATTGTTGGTTCCCGAAAGATAGTGCAAATGCTTACGAAGGGGATTTGGCTCTTTTGACAGCCTGTAATAACGGAACGGATAATTATGCGTGTCGAGCGGCTTTGCGTGGTGATTTGGATATCTATTGGTGCGAAGGTTGGCGGCAGGTTGGTTTTACGGACGGAGAATATAAGCTTTTTTACAAAGGGTTTGCTGATCCTCAGACGCACAAATGTGCGATGACGAAATCTCCGGCATGGACATTGTTATATACGGCTACAGCAGCAGCGAATTATACGGTTCCTTATACTGCTACCTATGGTTTGGTTGCCGCCGGCGGCGGTGCAAGCATGACAACTAATTTAGGAGGAAAAGCTTCCGGAACCAGAACAATAGCTTCCGGTACTAATATAGCTATTACGGTTGTTGTTGGCGGGAATGGCGGTACTAATGGTTGGGGTTTAGGGTGGTATTGGCAACAAGGGGTAAGAAATAGTGCAGGCAAAGGTGGTTCTGGGATTTCTCTTTCGGTTGGTTCTTCTGCTAATGTTTTGGTTGCCGGAGGTGCAGGTGGAAATGGCGGCTGCTCCGGCGGCGGTGGTGGAGGCGGTTGGGGTGCCGGTAGCGGCGGTGCCGGAGAGTATAAAGACGGTGGTTGGTATGGTTCTGCCGGCGGCAGTGGGGCTTCCTTTTCGTCGGATAGTTCGATAAGGGGCGGGTCAGGAGGAAGAGGAAATGGAAGTGCTACGTCAGGTGGTTCCGGTGGTTCCTATGGTGGACCTGGTGGCTCAGGTGGTGGATGGAGCGGCGGCGGAGGAGGTGGCGGCGGTGGTCGTTGTCTGCTTGATAATTGCGCAGAAGAGTTAGCTTATGGGGTTACTTTGCAGGATTGCGTATTAGTTTCTACACTTCCATATGGGTCAGTTACATCAACTCCGGCGTATCCTATGGCGGGGGTGTATGTGGTTGGAGAGCCTTCCGGTTGGACGAAGCCCGCAAAGCCATAAAGGTATGGTGGGTTAGGCGGGTTAAATGGCGTCAAGGAAGCCTTGTAAAATATAGGCGGCGGCACTGCGGTCAATGGCTTCTTTGCGCTTTTTGCGGGATAAATCGGCTTGTTCTATCATAAAGCGTTCCATAACTTTGGAAGAAAAACGTTCGTCCCAATAAAATATCGGTAAGCCGGTATGTTCGGAAATACGGTCGCCTATCATACGGGTGATTTTTGCCCGCTCGCCTTCTTTGCCGCTTGTCTCTAAGGGTAGGCCGGAAACCAAAGCACAGGCGTTCCTTTCGGCAATGTATTTCCCAAGCTCTTCCATATCCCGCACAAAAGACGTCCGCGTAATCGTCTTTACGGGAGTCGCTATCATTAAAGTGGCGTCCGAAGCTGCTACTCCTATGGTTTTAGAGCCTATGTCCAGACCTATGACCGGACGCATGGGCGGTAAAAGCTTTTTGAACTCACTTACGGTTAAATCTTGCTTGCTTGTTTCCATGATGAGTGATACTTTCGCACGCAAAATAATTTTTGTATAGGAGAAAAATTATGCCGGTAGATATTGCTACGGTAAAGCAGGTTGCATACCTCGCCAGACTGAAAGTACCTGACAGCGATTTGGAAAAAGTCGCAGAAGAACTCGATAGCCTTTGTGAATGGGCTGAACACTTGAAACAGGTGAATACCGACGGTGTGGAGCCTTTGACTTCCGTCTTGGATAAGGATATGCCTTTGATATACCGCCAAGATGAAGTGTCGGACGGAAACAAACAAGAAGAATTGATGAAGTGTGCCAAAGTTTCGGCCGACGGCTTTTATGTCGTCCCCAGAATGGTGGAGTAAAAATAATGACAGATTTAGTTGAGTTGACTATCGCTCAAGCTACCGAAGGCTTGAAAAAAGGCGAATTCTCTGCGGTGGAACTTGCCAAAGCCCATATCGAAGAAATGGAAAAGGCTAAACACCTGAATGCTTATATTACCGAAACTCCTGATATTGCTTTGGAAATGGCGGCAAAAAGCGATGAACGCATCAAAAAGGGCGAGGCAGGGGAGCTTGAGGGTATTCCGGTCGGTATGAAAGACCTTTACTGCACAAACGGCGTTATGACAACAGCCGCTTCCCATATTCTGGAAGGTTTCATACCTTTTTATGAATCTACGGTTTCGCAAAAGCTGTGGGACGCAGGTGCGGTTTTAATGGGTAAAACCAATCTTGATGAGTTTGCAATGGGTTCTGGTACGATTACCGGATATTACGGAGCGGCTCAGAATCCTTGGAAACGCTCTAATGATGATTCCGTTTTGGTTCCCGGTGGGTCTTCCGGCGGGTCGGCTGCTGCGGTTTCCGCAGGTTTGTGTATGGCGGCTACCGGTACCGATACCGGAGGGTCTATCCGTCAGCCGGCTTCTTTCTGTGGCGTTACCGGTATTAAGCCGACTTACGGACGTTGCTCCCGCTATGGAATTATTGCTTTTGCTTCTTCCTTGGACCAAGCAGGGCCGATGGCAAGAGATGTTAAAGATACCGCTTTGATGCTGAAAATTATGGCGGGATTTGATAATAAAGATTCTACCTCTGCGCAGATAGCCGTTCCCGATTACCTGCAAGCTCTGGGCGGAGACTTGAAAGGAAAAGTCGTCGGTATTCCAAAAGAATATCGCCCGAACGGCATAAATCCCGATGTTATTAAAATGTGGGACGAAGGTATAAAATGGCTGAAAGATGCCGGTGCTGAGGTTGTGGAAATATCCTTGCCAAATACCGAATATGCTTTGACCGTTTATCATGTAATCGCTTCAGCAGAGTGTTCTTCAAACCTTGCCCGCTATGACGGGGTTCGCTTCGGTATCAGAGCCGAAGGAAATACTCTGGACGAAATGTATGCAAATACCCGTATGGAAGGCTTCGGTAAAGAAGTGCGCCGCAGAATCCTTGTCGGTACTTATATCCTTGGTTCTTCCAGATATGAAGATTACTTCCTGAAAGCTCAGAAAGTTCGCCGCTTGATTGTGAATGATTTTAATGAAGCTTTCAAAAAGGTCGACTTCTTGCTTACTCCGGCGGCTCCTTCTACGGCTGTACGCGAAGACGAAATGCGCAGTCAGGATCCGATTACCGTATTCTTGAATGATGCGTTTGTATGTCCGGCTTCTTTGGCAGGCTTGCCCGCTATGGTCGTTCCGGCGGCTTTGTCTTCGGACGGGTTGCCTTTGGGACTGCAAATAATCGGTAAGCCCTTTGGCGAGGAAATGGTATTTAAAGCGGCGTCAATAATCGAACAAGCGGCAAACTTTAACCGCAAACCGCATAGAGTGGAGGCTTAATCATGAGATATACTATTGCCGGAAAAACCGGAGAGTGGGAAGTAGTTATCGGTTTGGAAGTTCATTGCCAAGTCATTACTAACTCTAAACTCTTTAGCGGAGCTTCTGCGGTGTTCGGGTCGGAACAAAACTCCAGTGTATCAACTATTGATGCCGGATATCCCGGAATGCTGCCGGTTATAAATAAGTTCGCCGTCGAACAAACGGTAAGAACCGGAATGGCGATAAATGCTACTATCAATAAGTATTCCGCTTTTGACCGGAAAAATTATTTCTATGCCGATTTGCCGACCGGATATCAGATAAGCCAGTTCTTTAAGCCTATTGTTACGGACGGATATCTTGATATTAACCGCGATAACGGCGAAGTGAAAAGAATAGGTATTGAGCGTATTCATATAGAACAAGATGCAGGAAAGTCTGTGCATGACTTAATTCCCGCTAAGTCTTGTATCGACCTTAACCGTGCCGGTGTTACTCTTATGGAACTGGTTACCCGTCCGGAATTAGAGTCTCCGGAAGATGCCGGAAAGTTCGTACGGAAACTGCGTTCTATCGTCCGCTATCTTGGTACTTGCGACGGCAATATGGACGAAGGAAGCATGCGATGTGATGTTAATGTTTCCGTTAATCGTCCGGGCGAAGGCTTCGGGACTAGGGTAGAAGTTAAAAACGTAAACTCTATTCGCTTTGTTATCCAAGCCGTGGAAATAGAAGCTAAACGCCAGATTGCTGCTTATGAAGCCGGAGAGCCGGTTATTCAGGAAACCAGACTTTTCGATGACCAAAAGCTTGAAACCAGAGCTATGCGCACAAAAGAGTTCGCTATCGATTACCGCTATTTTCCTGATCCGGATTTGGTACATTTGGTGCTTGATGACGAAATGCTTGAACGGGTGAAAGCTACGATGCCGGAATTGCCGGAAGCTAAGAAAGAACGCTTTATGTCGGAATACGGTTTACCTGCTTATGATGCCGATATTCTGGTTTCCGAAAAGGAAATCGCTTTCTTCTTTGAAACGGCGGCAAAAGGCCATGATGCTAAGAAAGTATCAAACTGGGTTATCGGTGATTTGTTCGCTCTTTTAAATACTTTGGGTAAGGATATTACCGAATCTCCGATAAGTGCTGAAAATCTTGGCAAGCTTGTCGGATTGATTGAGGATAATACTATTTCCGGAAAGATTGCTAAGGAAGTGTTCGCCCTTATGGCTGAAGACGGTAAAGCTCCCGAGGTTATCGTGGAAGAAAAAGGCTTGAAGCAAGTTACGGATACAGGGGCTATTGCGGCGGAAGTGGATAAAGTAATCGCTTCCAATCCGGATAAAGTAGCCGAGTATAAAGCCGGAAAAGATAAGTTGCTTGGTTGGTTTGTCGGACAAGTTATGGCTGCGACAAAAGGCAAAGCAAATCCGGCGATGCTTAATGAAATGCTGAAGAATAAACTTTCTTAAGGGAAAGATTGGCCTCTGGAATGACAAAATATTTCTTTGCTTCCAGAGGTTTTTCTTCTGTTGCTTTATTTGGGGCTACATAGGGTATAAAAAGTGTAGTCATCGTCCCAATAGCAATTCCAAAAGTCTGTGCCGAGGACGGCTGCACATACATAATCATCGGCATAAAAATCCGATACAAAAACTCTATCATTATATGGGTTGGTTGAGTTGAAAGGGTCTGTTGATCCTTCGCCTAACATTCCTGCTACTTGAAGTTGGGCTGATGAGCTTACGGTCATGCCCTTGTCTGAACAAAACTGTTCTGCTTCGGCTTTGCCTTTTCTTGTTGTTGACCGTACCCATCTTTCGCCATTTATTGATAGGCAGGATCCGTCAGACGGGCAGGGCGGACAGTATTCTTTGTGGCCTCCGTCATAGGTGGTGATAGAGTTTATTTTGCTGATGCCGGAAGGGTAGTTGCTGATTAGTATATCACAAGAGGTATTGTAATCCTTTATGTATCCGTAACGGCAAGCTACTTCTTTCTTTATCTCTATGCTGCTATTGGCGGTGTTGCATTGAATTATGCTTTCTTCTGCGGTCGCCATTCTTGTGGAAACAAAATAACATGGCTGATCAGCTTCATAAGTATTTATTCCCGTGATAAAACTGTAAAAACTACTTGGGGCAGAGTTCCAGTTTGCAAGTATATTTTCGCATGAGGTGGAGAGTTTGTGGTTCTCCCAATCATAACGGCGGGCTATGTCGCTTGTTTTGGCTCCTTCTATTAGTTGCGTATTACTGGGAAGATTGCCGGAGACAAAGTAACAAGCTTTTTCAACTTGGGTATTATCTGATGTGGTGAGTTTATATATTTTTGAAGGAGCTTCCGAATGTACATTTTGATAGGTAAGAGATATTTCTTCACAACTGCGGTTAAGATTGTTATTCCACCCTTTCTTGCAAGCAGATTGAATGCCGGCATTACAATTAAGAATAATGTTTATCGGATGATTTATGTCATTCCAATCTTTGAGGCATTTTCTATCTTCGGAAATATCAGGATTATCTATGCAAAACTGTTTTGCTGTAAATTGTTCAAAAGTAGTGTTTTCTATAAACTCTTTTAATTGCTCTTCGTTAAGTGTAGATGAGCTTTCTTTATCGTAAATTGTCGTTACAACAGGAACTCCAGTAGCTAAAGAAGTAAAGCCATAGCTTGATATGTTTTCTGTCCAAATGCCGTTTATGCCCCAAACTTTAGAGGTGTCTTGGGCGGAATAAACTCCTGCTGATACCCCAAGCAAAGAGGCAATTTTGGCGGCTTTTAAATCTGTGCCGCTGTCAGTGGCAACAATCATGGCGTTTATACTTCCATCGGATTTCTTTTGAATGCCAATAGAATAACCGGAAATATCTATGCCAATATCAATAGGATTTAATGTCATTGTGCCAATAGAAATGTTTTCTTTGTTGGCTTCTATGTATTCCTTTGTTGATGTTTTAAGTAAAAGTAAAGTGTTTGCTTGATTTATATTTTCTATATCTTCTCTGCGGTCATATACTTGCTTATATAATATTGGTGTTAAGCTTGCTATTAACCCTAACATCACCAAAAGTTCTATGGTAATACTTCCTTTTTCTATGCGGTTCATAACTTTCCCCCTCTTTATCGGACCTGGGAGTTGGAATCCGTAGAAAGTCGGAGCAAAGTATTGGCAATAGCTTATTTCTTTGCCTCCCAGGCGAGCTGGGATAAAAAAACATTCTTTCTATAAAGGATTCCATTCCCTATCTTTGCTCTTTATGCAAAGATAACTAATGGTAGGAAGTTACTGCTTTTTTGTAAAGTAAAATTAGAAAAAGTATGTTTGAGTTGCTTTTCGCTACTTTAGAAAATGGCATATAGATAAAAAGTTTGCGTTTGGGCAATCAAAATGATTGACTAAAGAGGGTGCTTGATATTATAAAGGCACTTCTTGACATGGAGGGGTGGCAGAGCGGTAATGCAGCAGATTGCTAATCTGTGAACCGGTTTCGGTTCCCTGGGTTCGAGTCCCAGTCCCTCCGCCAAACAAAGCCCCTTTTAAGGGGCTTTTGTTTTGCGAAAGAGGGTGTTGACGAGAACCCAGGGGAAGGGTTCGGAAACAAGCACCGCAGGTGCGCCGATGACGTTGGAGCGAAGCGGAAACGGTCTTGTAGCGAAGCGAAAAGATGAGGGCTATAGCCCGAACAGTCCCAGTCCCTCCGCTAAACATCATTATAGCAGATAGAAAATTGCAGTCAAACTGCAACGGGGGGTAATGTATAGGTTTCCACGCCAGCAATTTCTATTTTGCTTGGCAAGGGGGCTAGTGGCTTGTCCGGCACGTTAGAGGGAGAAAGAAAGAACTTCTATGACCGAATCCGGCGTATCCAACAGCATATCAAGTCTAACCTGTTAACGATGTGCGGGATTGTTGCAGGTAAAATATCGAATGACGGTAAGTTTGTGAACTATCCGGATTATGTATTTAATCCATTAGAGCAGGCGGACGAAAGAGAAAAGGCGGAAAATCTCCGTAGCTATGTAGAAGTTGCCCGTAGTTTAATAGATATGGGGGTTAAAGGGGAAGATGCTTTAAACTGGCTTAAATCGTTTAAAGACTTCAAGCTTGACCATATAGACTTTGACACGGAAACCGAAGGGCTAGAGGA
>JAFWAG010000058.1 GCA_017507765.1 Alphaproteobacteria bacterium
CTTAGCTCCACCAAAAAATCATTTTAAAATGCGGCATATCGGCGATCCTTCGGAGCGCAGATTTTTCACGTACCTCTATGTACGCTAGAAAAATCTTTGCCCTCGTATCACCAATAGCCCACAATTTAAAATGATTTTTACTGTTTAGGGGGTAAAATGCTACAAATCGGCGATCCTTCGGGGCGCAGATTTTTCACGTACCTCTATGTACGCTAGAAAAATCTTTGCCCTCGTATCACCAATAGCCCGCAATTTAAAATGATTTTTACTGTTTGGAAGGGCTGTTTAAAAACATCAATTTCATTGTTGACAAAAGAATAGAAATATTTATTGCTTTTGGGATTTAAAAGGAGTATATTCTTAGCCGTTAATTATAAGAAAGAAGGAAAAACGGATAAAAATGACTAATAGTATGTATCTTATCAAAGACAGAACCGGTAAATCTTTTGACATGTTGAATCTCCCTGAAGGAGAAGTTTTTGAAGGCGATTTGGATTTAAGCATTTTGCCGGAGGATTTCGGTAAGAAAGTTAAGTGGCCGGAAAAGTTTACCGTGAACGGTTCTTTTAAAGTCGGAGATAAGGAAAAATCCATTCAGAGCGTTCGTTCTTTGCCGCGCGATTTGACCGTAATGTACAATTTGGATATCAGAGGGGCAAGAAATCTGCGCCGTCTTAATTATGCTGATGTTAGGGGAATTATTATTGTCAGCGATACCGAACCGTATATACCTTTGCGTTCCGTAGATGCAAGAATACCTGATGAAAAGTTGCGTTCTTATGACCCTGATTCTCGGGAATATGTAGCTCTGCATCCAAGTACGGTGAAGAAGTTTAGCTCTTTGAGCTTGTCGGAACTGTTGCTTGCCAGAGAGGAAGAAAGAACCCGTAATCTTTAAGCGGTTTTATTCTTTTTTGCATACATTTTCTTGAAAACTTTTTCTGCTTAGGGTAAAAGTTTTCCAGAGAAAAAAATGGCAGAAAGTAAATTATATCTTAGTAAAATACAGCTTAGAGCAGAGCTTGACCGCTGTTTGAATTGTAAGGCGCAGCCTTGTATGAGGGCTTGTCCGGTTAATTGTAACCCGCAGGAGTTTATAAACTTTGCCAAGCAGGGAGACATGGCGCAGGCGGTGAAGGCTATCTGGCGCAATAATCCCATGGGGCAGACGTGCGGGCTTATATGTCATGACAAGTTTTGTATGAAGGCTTGCACCCGTAGCAATATTGATTTTGCGGTCAATATCCCCAAAGTCCAAGCGACAATTTTGGAAAATTATCAGCCGCCGAAGGAAAACTATCTTAGCGTTTCTCCTAACGGGAAGAAAGTGGCGGTTATCGGTGCTGGTCCTGCGGGAATAGCGGCAACTTCGGTTTTAGCTAAAAGTGGCTTTATGGTTACTTTGTTTGAAGCTGCCGACCAAATCGGCGGGGCTTTAAACATGATTCCTCCGGAACGGTTGCCTCATGAAGTGATTGAAAGAGACTGGTCGTTTTTAACGAATGAACGGTTTATATCTTTGCGCTTGAACACCAAAGTGCAAAATCCGTTAGAGCTTTTGGACGCTTATGACGGAGTGATTGTGGCGACCGGAGAGCCTAATTGCATCAATTTGAACATTCCTGGGGAAGAGTATGTGCTTCCTTATATCGAGTATCTTTATAATCCCGAAAAATATAAAACTTCCGGCAATGTAGCGATTATCGGCGGCGGAAATGTTGCGGCTGACTGTGCTTTTACGGCGACAACCGGTGGAGCGGCTATGGTGGAAATGTTCGTGCGGCGCAGGCTGTCCGATATGCGGATTTATAAAAACGAGTATCTGGAGTTGTTAAAAAGGCAGGTGAACATTTCTTCTTTGATGAGTCCGGATAAAATTGTCATGAAAGACGGAAAGCTGTCTTTGTTCGTGCATAAGAATTATTTTGACGGGGAAAAGTGGCTTCCAATTCCAAATACCGGTATAGAGCTTCCCGGCTATGACCTGATAATCAAAGCCGTGGGCAGCAGGGCGGATTTAAAGGTAAGCCATGAAAAAATAATCTATGCCGGAGACTGCAAAACCGGCGGTTCAACTATCGTAGAGGCAATCGCTTCGGGGCGTTCGGCTGCTTATGCTTTGAATGAAATAATCTGATAAATGTTTACGCTTGTTCTGTATCGTGCCGGATTAAAAGGAATGCTTGGCGTTTTTTAATGGTTTGCTAAGCCTATCCCTTGACTTCCGGCGGATTATAGAATAAAGCATAAAGCTTCGTTAAAGGAGAAAAAACAACAATGGCTTACAAGGAAAATAATCTGCCGGATAATCAATATAATTCCGAAGAAATTGAAAAACGCTGCACGGATTTTTGGGAAGCGGAAAATATTTATGCTTATGATAAAAATGCTTCCAGAGAAAATACTTTTTGTATTGATACTCCGCCGCCGACGGTGTCCGGTTCTTTGCACATAGGGCATATTTTCAGCTTTACTCAAACCGATATTACGGCTCGTTTCCAAAGAATGTCCGGAAAGTCGGTGTTCTATCCTATCGGTTGGGACGATAACGGCTTGCCTACAGAGCGCAGAGTGCAGAATTATTACAATATAGCTTGTAATCCTAATTTGCCGTATGATCCGGATTTTAAGCCGGAACATAAGGAAAAAGACGAAAGCCCTCGCAAGGAAGTTTCCCGTAAGAACTTTATTGAAGCTTGTGAAAAGCTTACCGGCGAAGATGAAGGTATTTTTGAACAAGTATTCCGCCGTATCGGGCATTCTTATGATTGGTCGTTGAAGTATACAACGATTTCTCCGGACGCAATTAAAGTTTCTCAGAAGTCTTTTGTGGACTTGTATGCAAAGAATAAAGTTCAGTTGGTGGAAGCGCCGACAATGTGGGACGTTACCTTTAAGTCCGCTGTTGCGCAAGCCGAAGTCGAAGACCGTGAAGTCGAAGGCTTTTTCCATGACTTGAAGTTTAAAGTGGAAGGAAGCGACGAAAGCTTTGTTATCTCTACTACTCGGCCGGAGCTTTTGCCTGCTTGCTTGGCGATTGTGGCTCACCCTGATGATGAACGGTATAAAAAGTTCTTTGGTAAAAACGCCATTGTTCCTTTGTTCGATATTCCGGTTCCCATAATGCCGGCGGCTCATGCGGATATGGAAAAAGGTACCGGTATCATGATGATTTGTACCTTTGGCGATGCCGCAGACGTAGCGTGGTGGAAACAGTCCGGTTTGCCGATAAAGCAGATTATCGGGCAGGACGGTCGGATTATGGATATTGAATATGGGGCAGGGGCTTTTGAAACCTTAGATGAGGCAAAGGCAAAAGCTAATTTTGCTCAGCTGAAAGGTCTTACGACCAAACAGGCAAAAGCAAAAATCGTAGAGCTTTTGCGAGAAGACGGTGCTTTGCAGGGTGAACCCAGAAGAATTATGCACGCCGTAAAGTTCTATGAAAAAGGTTCTTTACCATTGGAGTTCGTTTCTTCCCGTCAGTGGTTTATAAAACTCTTGGAAGAAAAAGACCGTATGCTTGCAGCCGGAAAAGAAATCCATTGGGTGCCGGAGCATATGTATCACCGTTATGAAGATTGGACCGAAGGGCTTAATCAAGAATGGTGCATCAGTCGTCAGAGATTCTTCGGCGTTCCTTTCCCCGTATGGTATCCGGTGGATAATGCCGGAAATCCGGATTATACCAATCCTATTATTGCGGCGGAAGACCGGCTTCCGGTTGATCCAATGATTGATGCGCCTGCCGGATATACCGAAGACCAAAGAAATCAGCCGAACGGATTTATCGGTGATTGCGATATTATGGATACTTGGGCGACCAGTTCTTTAACTCCGCAGATTGCTATGCATTTTGCGCCTAAAGATGCGCCTTTGTCTTTGCCGTTTGATATTCGGCCGCAAGCGCATGATATTATCCGTACTTGGGCTTTTTATACGATTGCCAAAGCTTTGTTGCATGAAAATACAATTCCTTGGAAAGAAATCCTTATCAGCGGATTTATTCTTGACCCTGACCGTAAGAAAATGAGCAAGTCGAAAGGTAATGTGATAACGCCTTTGAACTTGATTGAAAAACATTCTTCCGATGCGGTCAGATATTGGGCGGCAAAAGCTCGCCTTGGTATTGATACTGCTTTTGAAGAACAGATTATGAGCCAAGGTCGCAAGCTTGTGGTTAAACTGTTTAATGCCGGAAAGTTCGTTTTGGCGATGGTTGCGGCTTCCGAATTGGCAACGGAAAGCAATTATAAAGCCCATATTGTGAACGGAGTGGATAAAGCATGGCAGGCAAAGCTTGCAAGCACGGCGGAAGCAGCTCGCAAAGCTTTTGCTAATAACGATTATGCGCAGGCTTTGGAAGTTACCGAGTCTCGCTTCTGGGATTTTTGCGATAACTATCTGGAAATCGTGAAAAAGCGTGCTTATTCCGAAGATAACAAGTCTGCGGTGGCTTCGTTGATGCTTACGCTGGATACGTTTGTAAAGCTGTTCGCGCCGTTCTGTCCCTTCATTACCGAAGAACTGTACCAAATCCGTCCGTGGAAATCAGCGGCGGAAATATCGGTTCATAAAGAGTCCTTCCCAAGTGAGGCTTCTTTCTCTGGCTTGACGGGAGAGGCAAAGCTTTATGATATGGTTGTTGCGGTTGTGGCGGAAATCCGTAAAGCAAAGACGGCGGCAAATAAGCCGTTGAAAACTCCGGTTGAAAGTTTGGAGATATTGCTTCCTGCGGATACTGATGCTTTGCTTAAAACTGCGCAGGGCGATATTGAAAACGTTGGGCAAATCAATGCCGGAGGAATAACTTATGCTCCGGCAGAGGCTTTGGAAGTCAAAAATATCGTTTTGGGCGAGTTGGTAAAGTAATTTTAAGCGTCCTTTTTGCTCGTCGCTTTTAAGGTAAAAGACAACACCCTGACTTAATAAGGCAGGGTGTTTTTTATCGGCAGAAATTATTCGGCTATTTCTGAAAGCTCTTTATACATTTTTTGGCTGTATGGTTCTTTAAATTGAGAGTAATACTTCACAAATGATTTAAATCCTTTGGTTTTGTGAAGATTTTTAATCTTTTTAAAAGTTACGGCAAAGTAAAAAGCTGTAGAATCGC
>JAFWAG010000059.1 GCA_017507765.1 Alphaproteobacteria bacterium
AATAAACACAATAATATTTCAAAACTAACTGTCCAAAATTCTCATTTTGGGAGTCAAATTCTCATTTCGCAGTCGGAAATTCTCACCCTGCAAGACAATTTGTAATAAAAAAAACTCCCCAAAAGGGAGTCTGTAATTATTGGAGCGGGCGAAGGGATTCGAACCCTCGACATCAACCTTGGCAAGGTTGCGCTCTACCCCTGAGCTACGCCCGCATCTCTTTAACAACTAAGAGGACTGGATATTACAAAAAAATAAGCGCAATGCAAGAGCTTTTTTTCATTTTTAAGCAAAAAAACGTATTTTTTTGAAAAAAGCAAAAAAGTTTCTTCACTTATTTTATAAATGTGGTAACTTCCATTTCCTATTGGTTTTGCGGATATGGTGGAACTGGTAGACACAACAGACTTAAAATCTGTTGGGCTTTATGCCCGTGCCGGTTCGATTCCGGCTATCCGCACCATTAATTAAAAGCCCACCTTTACGGTGGGTTTTTAATTAAGGTAATTATTTGAATACAGTTAAAGCTGTTGCAATGTAGCTTTCATGTTTTGCTTATATTCCGCACCCCAAGCAGCCATTTGCTCGATAATCGGTTCCAAGCTGTAGCCGATAGAGGTAAGGGTGTATTCTACCTTCGGCGGAATCTGAGCATAAACATTGCGAATTAAAAGTCCGCTTTTTTCCATGTTGCGAAGGTTTGAAGTTAAAACTTTTTGAGTGATGTTTCCAAGCGAGGTCTTTAATTCGCCAAAACGCTTCGTCCCGTCCATCAGATTTTGCAAAATCATTACTTTCCAACGGTCGCCGATAAGTTTTAAGGTTATTTCCGCTAATGCTTCGGGTGAGTTTTCTTGCATTTTTTTCTTCTCTAAAGTCTTAAAATCCCACAATAGTTTCCTTCGGGAAACTATATAACTTCAAAGTGCTTACTTTACATTCTATAGCAGAAAAATACAGAATGTGCCAAATGAAAACTTATTTTATTTGAGGAGTAAGCTTAAAAATGAGGAAAATTGCCGGATATTTAATGTTAGGTATGGCTTCTTTGTGGGGAGCCGATGCACTGGCAAGCGGTTATCAGTTGAATGAGTATTCAGCTAATGGTTTAGGACGGGCTTTTGCCGGTTCCGGTGTAGTCGGAGATGATTATTCGGCTATCGCATATAATCCGGCGGGCATGAGCTTGAAAGACAGTGGTATGCAAGTCGGGGTTTCTTTTGTGGAAATGTATTCCGATGCAAGAGGAAGAATTGCGGACCCAGCAACCGATGCTACTTTGAGGGACGGTCCTGCCGGTCGGCTCCGCTTGATTAAGACTTTGCCGCACGGGTTTGCTCAATACAAAGTGAATAATGAACTTGCTTTGGGTATGGGTGTTTATACTCCTTTCGGTTTGGCAACGGAATATAACTCTGATTGGTTCGGTGCGACCCATGGAATTAAAACAGATTTGGAAGTTGTCGATATTGCGACTGGCTTTTCTTATAAGATAATTCCGGAGATTTCCGTCGGTGCTTCTTTCATTCTTCGTTATGTTGCCGGCGATATTATCAATCAGCCAATATTGGCTTACCCCTCTTCCCGGAATCGTATGAATCTGGACGGTTGGGGCTGGGGAACCAACTTCGGTATTATGTATGAACCGACAAAAAATACCCGTATCGGTTTTTCGTATCGTTCAAGTCCGGCGCATACGGTTAAAGGAGACCATGAAGTTACTACTCCGCTTGGCTTCCAACGTTATGACGGTAAGTCAACAATGACTCTGCCAAGCCAGTTCCTTTTGTCCGGTTATCATAAGTTAAATGATAAGTTCGCTTTGACGGCTTCGGCTCGTTATACCGAGTGGAGCATATTTGATGATTTCGTTATGACTTCAAGTATGCCGGCGGCTCAGAGCATTCCCGAAAGATGGAAAGATGCTTGGACGGTTTCTTTGGGTATGGATTATTACCATGATGACGCTTGGACGTTCAGAACCGGTATAGCTTTTGATGAAACGCCAATTCCTTCCCGTCAGTTCAGAACGGCAAGAATACCTGATGCTGACCGTTATTGGTTGTCTTTGGGCTTTTCCTATAAATATGAAAATATGACTTTCGATGTTGGATATGCTCATTTGTTCATGCGCAAATCCGAGTCCGAAAATCGGGAAAACGGCAGCGTTCTTTATGCCAATTATCATAGCCACAGCAATATGCTGTCCGTTCAGATGCAGTATGATTTCTGAGGCCTATAACCTTAGCAATAAGGTTTAAACATACATTTTGTCAGGGCTGTCTTTATAAGGGCAGCCCTTTCAATTTAAAGTCAGGAAAAGGAAGTTTTATAAAAGTCCAAGTTCGGAAAAGGCTTTTACATAAACATTCTTTTTAAACGGCACGATTAAATCAACAACTTCTTGTGGAGAAGCCCAACGCCAAACCGAAAACTCTGGTTCTTCGGTAGCAAGGTTGATGTCGCTATCCGTACCGGTGAAGTCAAGTAAAGCCCATTTTTGCTTTTGGCCAAGATAGTTGCGGGTGTGTTTGCGGCTGAGGTCGCTTGGATAATCATAGGCGAGCCAACCAGAAGTAATCTTTTGCAAAGAAACTTTGTCCGGAGATATGCCGGTTTCTTCTGCTAATTCACGGAAAGCGGCGGTTTCGGGAGTTTCTTCCGGTTCTATGCCGCCTTGGGGCATTTGCCATGCTCCTTGGGTATCTTTGCGCATGGCGATAAGGATTTCTCCTTTGGAATTGCGCACCATAATTCCTACGCAGGGGCGATAGTTTTTGCTGCTAATGTCTTCTTTTGTCATTTCTTCACCAAAGCGGAAGCAGGGGCTATGATTAGTTTATCCGCTCCTTTCTGTTGATTGGCATCGTTCCATTTGACGATTGCGTCCAGTAAAATCTTTGTCGGCGGTACAGCCATTAAAGCTTGGCCTCTGGTTTTGGCGATATTCTCCAAAGAGGTAAAATTGTTTTCTATTGCGGGATAAAACATATCGTCAGTAAAAAGGATGTCGGCTTTTAAAAAGGCTCCGGAACCGTCGTAAATATCCGGAAAAGCCGTGGAGGTATCGGTGCCAAGAAAAAGCAAACCTTTGGCAAAAATTGCTTCGTAAACAGGATTTAAAACTTCCCGACGGGAAAATAAAGCATCGCCGTTAAGTCCGGTTACGCCAATAAGAGCTCCGGCGTTTTGTAAAGTTTTTTCCAGCTTGGCGATGTTTTCATCTGAAGAGGAAGAGGTGGTTATGGTATTTGGTCCTCCGTCAATTGCCGGATAGTTTTTATCTTGCAGGGATAAATCAATCATGGTTTCGTGGCCGGCTTGGCGGGCTTTGGCTATCTGAGCCGAAAGGTTGTCCGCATAAGGGCTGAAAGACAAGGTTACTTCCGGCGGAAGCTTGGCTATTGCCAAGGTGGTTTCTTCATTCTTAAGCCCTAAGCCATAGACAATAAATGCAACTTTATTGCCGGTCTGTTCCGGAAACGGGCGTTTATAGGTTTGCCAAGGTTCGGTGCCGTCTGATGCTTTTTGCGGAAGGTAGTATGAACCGCGTTTTTTTTGCAACGCCGGCAACGGAGAGATAATTTCCAACGGTCTTGCAGGTGTTACCAATTTCGTAAGGCCGGTAAAGACTTTGGTTAATTCATCTTCCGGTTTGCCGGTCATTAAATCCGGAACTAACGGACCGGAGGGAAGCGGCGCACGGTCTTCTTCCTCTTCATCTTCTTCGGTGATTTCCTCTTCTTCCGTAAAGTTTTCCGTTTCACTTGGGGTTGCCATTTCGCTTGCGGATTCTTCGGCGGAAGTTACCGTTTCCGGCGGAGTCGTAGTTTCAACGGCTTCTTCTTTTTCGGTCGCAGGAACAGGTGAAGGAGCAGGCGAGGCAGGAAGCTTTTTGGCTTCTTGCTGGGTTATGGGCATAACCGTTGCAGGTTGGAGAGTTTCTGGGTCTTTCCATACCAAAAGGCTGAGAATTAAAACAATTGCTGCAAGCCCCGCCGTGAATGCGGCAAAGATGATAAAACCTTTAGAAAACTTCTCCATATCTGCTTCCTTATTTATCTGTCGGTTTTTGATATACCGAAATACCTTTTAAGATATCAATGGCTCGGTCAAGCTGATAGTCCTGCGGGGCAGGTTGGTCAAACTTGGTAAAAGCGTCTTTGGCTTTTTTGTTTTTCGCCGATTTGTTTTTCGGTTGGCTGTCATTGCTTAATGCTTTGGGAAGTTCGGATTCACTGCGGATATCGTTATACGCAATTTCTTCCAACTTAGCCGGCTTTATTTCAATGTCCGGTTCAATTCCTTTGGCCTGAATTGATACTCCTGACGGGGTATAATATCTGGCGGTGGTGATGCGGATTGCGCCGTGATTGACAATGGGAATAATGGTTTGAACCGAGCCTTTGCCAAATGATTTTGTGCCGGCAATAACCGCTCTTTTATGGTCTTGTAAAGCTCCGGCAACAATTTCCGAAGCCGAAGCAGAGCCGTCATTGATTAAGACGACTATCGGTAAATTGTCGGCAATATCTCCGGGTTTGGCGTTAAAGCGCATGGTGTCTTCCGGATTGCGTGAGCGGGTGGAGACGATTTCTCCGCTTTCCAAAAATAAATCGGAAACCGCAACGGCTTGGTCCAAAAGTCCGCCGGGGTTGTTGCGCAGGTCAATGATGTAGCCGATAGGTTTCCCGTCGAGTCCTTTGCTGATATCTTTAACCGCTTTCTTTACGCTTTCGGTGGTTTTTTCGCTGAAGGTGTTAATGCGGATATACCCGACTTTATCATCTTCCCGTACTTCATAACGAACCGGCTTGATTTTGATGATAGCTCGGGTAAGCGTGAAGTCTATTGCGTCGGGATTGGCTTTGCGGCGTATCGTAAGCTTGATATCCGTGCCGGGTTTTCCCCGCATCTTGTCAACGGCTTCGTTTAAAGACAGTCCCATAACCGCAGTGCCGTCAATGTGGGTGATATAATCCCCAGGCTTTATTCCGGCTTTGTGGGCAGGTGTGTCATCAATCGGAGAAACAACTTTTACCCAACCGCTGTCCATGGTTACTTCAATGCCAAGTCCGCCAAACTCTCCTTTGGTCTGTACCTGCATATCTTTGAAGCTGTCGTCGTTTAGATAGCCGGAATGCGGATCTAAGGAAGAAAGCATACCGTTAATCGCTGATTCAACAAGTTTTTTATCGGTTACTTCTTCCACATAATCTTTGCGGACTTTTTCAAAAACATCTCCGAATAAAGCTAAAAGACGGTAAGTATCGGCGTTCTTGTCGGCGGGAGTGTCGGCAGAAAACGCAGCGGGAGAAGCAAGAAAAGCGGTCAAAAAAGCAGTGGTTAAAAGTTTGTTTTTCATGATTTTTCCTTACGGTTTTAACTTATAATAAGCGTTATTATATTCCATAATGGTTATTTAAGCCTTAAAAGCAAGCCATGGCAAAGGATTTATCGGCGAACCGTTTTTCCGCATTTCCATATAAAGCTCGGGTGAAGTTTTGATACCCATAGTTCCTACGGGTTCTCCGGCTAAAAGCATTTGGCCTTCGGCAACGTCCATGCGTGCTATGCCGGAAAGAAGGGTGTGATAGCCTTCGGCGTGTTCAATAATCACAAGATTGCCATAACCTTTGAAGGGACCGGCAAATAAGACCGTTCCGTCATACGGGCTGATAACTTGGGCGCCTTTGCGAGTGGTGAAAGTTAGCCCTTTGGAATGCAGACCGGAAGATACGGTTTCGCCAAACTTGGAAGAAATACGACCGGTAACCGGAAAAGGTAAGGTTCCTTTGCTTCTTTCAAAAGCTTTGAGTGTAGCAAGGACTGTTTCAGGAGTTTGTTCTTGCGGCGTTATGCTTTTTAAAGCCCGTTGCTCCTCTTCCTGCCGTTTTCTTTCGGCTTCCAACTTGGCAAGCAATTCGACCAAATCCTGAGCCCTGCCGGCAAGCTGACGGGCTTTTTTGCCGGCTTGTTCGCTTTGGCGCATAAGGCGGGATTGCAAAGAGCTTTTCTCTTTCATTAAATCCGTGAGCTGCTTATTCTTTTCTTCCAGTCCGACGTACGCCATTTTAATTTGCGAACGCTTTGCCCGAATGGCAGCTTTAAGACTGCTTAAAAGAATAAGCTCTTTTTTAAGCTCGGCGGCGGATTCTTCAATGGCGGGAACCGTCCCTTTTAACATTAACGCACTGCGCAAGGTGTCTTGCGGCGATAAAGGCAAAACAAATAAAGCTTCGGTCGGACGCTGGGCTAAAATCTGCAAGCCTGCCAATACTTTCTGTAATTGGCGGTTTTTAACGTCCAGTTTCGCTTTTAAAATGTCTTGCTCTTCTTCTAAATCCTCCATTTGGCTTTCAAGCTGATTTAAAGAAGATTCATATTCCTGAACTTTGCGGGCGGCTCCGACAATCTTTTTCTTGGTTGCCAGAACTTCCTCGGACAGTTTTTTAGCTTTTTTCGCCGCTTCGGTTTTTTGCTGCTGTTGCTTTTCAAGCTCTTTTTGCACTTGCTTTAATTCAGACGATGTATCTTGCCCCCAAGATGGAGGCAAAAAGAAAAATATCGCCAAGACAAAGCAAAAAAGAAATCGCACCAAAAGCCTCTGTTAATCCTTTATCAGCAAAGAATGCCCAGTCATTTGCGGCGGCTGTTCTATCCCCAACAAATCAAGGAGCGTAGGGGCAATATCAGCTAATTTTCCTCCGTCTGCAAGCGCTTTTACGTCAGCGGGCGGATTTACTAAGATTGCCGGAACGTCAAACGTGGTGTGCGCCGTGTACGGAGAAGAAGTTTCTTCGTCGAGCATAAGTTCGCAGTTGCCATGGTCGGCAGTTAAAAGCATTACGCCGCCGGTTTTTAGCAAAGCTTGTTCAATGCGCTCAAGGCATTTGTCAACGGCTTCAACTGCTTTGATTGCGGCGTCCAAAATGCCGGTGTGGCCAACCATGTCTCCGTTGGCAAAATTGGCAATGATGACATCATATTGCTGTCCTTCAATTGCCTCGATAAGCTTGTCGGTTACTTCAAATGCCGACATTTCCGGCTTTAAGTCATAAGTGGCGACTTTGGGGCTGGGAATTAAGATGCGGTCTTCGTTCGGGAACTTCTTTTCCTGTCCGCCGTTGAAGAAAAAGGTAACGTGAGCGTATTTTTCCGTTTCGGCGATGCGAAGCTGCGTAAGTCCGTTGTCTGCAACAACTTCACCAAAGACATTGGTTAAATCTTCGGGCGGGAAAACAGTTTCCATAAGCTTTGCCAACTCTGTGGAGTATTCAACCATGCCAAGAGCGCCGGCAAACTTAAGCGGTGTACGTTCAAATCCTTCAAAGTCCGGAGAAAGAAGGGCAAGAAGAATCTGCCTTGCTCGGTCGGTGCGGAAGTTCGCCATGAAAATGCCGTCTCCGTCATGCATACCTTGGTAATCACCAATAACTGCCGGAACCATAAACTCGTCATAGACTTTTTCCGCATAAGAGGCGCCGATAGCATCGTCAGCAGAGGTGAAACGAGGACCTTGGGCATAAACCATGGCGTCATAGGCAAGCTTTTCTCTTTCCCAACGGTTATCTCTGTCCATGCCGTAATAACGGCCGCCTACGGTCGCAATGCTGATGTTGCCGTCGTCTTTAATTGCGGCGGAAAATTGTTCCATGTATCCTTTGGCGGAGTCGGGAGGCGTATCTCGTCCGTCCAAAAATGCGTGGATAGCTACTTTAATGCCGTTTTGAGACAGGACTTTGGCAGCGGCAAGAATATGCTCTTGATGCGAATGAACTCCGCCCGGAGACATAAGCCCCATTAAATGACAGGTTCCGCCGGATTTCTTTAACTTGTCCATAAAAGAAACTAATGCCGTTTGGGTGGCAAAAGAGCCGTCTTTGACTGCTAAAGATATTTTGGGTAAATCCTGCATGACTACTCTGCCGGCTCCGATGTTGGTGTGGCCGACTTCCGAATTGCCCATCTGGCCGTCAGGAAGTCCAACGTTTAATCCCGAAGTGTGGACAAAGGTATGCGGATAATCGGCAAACATATGATGCCATACCGGAGTATTGCCAAGTTCAATCGCATTGTTTGCTTTTTCTGCCCGATAGCCCCAACCGTCAAGAATACAAAGAAATACCGGTTTTGCTTTTTTTTCGTCTTGTTCAACCACAATAGCCTCCTTCGGAAAGTCGTAAATTAATCGCGGAAATTGATAAATTGAAGCGGCTGCGCTATTTCAAGCGTTTTGATGAATGCAATTGCATCTTGCAAGTCATCTTTTTTCTTGCCGGATATCCGGACTTCATCGCCTTGAATCGCACATTGTACCTTCATCTTGGAGTCTTTAACATTTTTTACGATTTTTTTAGCTGTCTCTTGGTCTATACCCTGTTTGATTTTGACTGCTTGGCGAACCATGTTGCCAGAGGCTTTTTCTTCTTTGCCAAAGTCAAGGCAGGAGACTTCTAATTTCCGGCGGCTGATGTAAGCACGGAGTAATTCTTGCACCTGTTTTAACTTTAATTCGTCATCGGCTAAGATGATAACTTCTTGTTCTTTGTCTTTAAGCTCTAAGGAACTTTTGGAGCCTTTGAAATCAAAACGCTGGCCAATTTCTCTGCCGGCTCCGGCAACGGCGTTCGCTACTTCCTGCATATCGGTTTTCGATACTACGTCAAATGACGGCATGGTTTCCTCCTTCGTAAGGTTATAGTTATAATTCCGCTATTATAAGCAAAACCGGAGAAAGAAAACAATCCTTCTCCGGTCGAATAGTTTTGCTGCAGGAATATTAGTCCAGAGTAACTATATTTTCAGCAGAGCTGCGACCATCACGGCCAGCCGTCAATTCATACTGAACTTTTTGTCCGTCGCGAAGCGAACGAATGCCGGCTCTTTCCAAAGCAGAAGCATGAACAAAAACGTCCTTAGAATTATCTTCAGGCTGGATAAATCCGTAACCTTTGGTGGTGTTAAACCATTTAACAGTACCAGTAGTCATTTTAAATATCTCACTTATAGTTAGAGTAAAAACTATCAAGGGATTATTCCCCTGAGTGAAGGTCTAAATCTCCTTAATTATCTCTGCCTAGCTCTGGAAAAATCTGAACGCAAGAATAGAAGAATCATAAAGTTGAACTTTAGCCAACGGCCTGTTTATAGCATAAAATAATTGCACGATAATACTTTCGGAGATATGTAATCTTTACTGGCAGAAGAATGCTTTTTGCGGTAAAGTGCTTTTTCTTTGATAAAAAAAGGTAAAAAAGATGCAGCCTACTCATACTCTTCCGTATTTTATTGTGCGTAATGACCGCTTGAAATGGTCGGTTTCCGGACTTTTTGATAAAGATAAGTTTATCGGTGATGTCATGAGGGTGATTACCACAGAGTTTGAGCTGCCTAATCCTATCGAGGCGGTTTACGGTTCTCCTATCGTTTTATGGAATGATGAGTTTTTAACCTCTCCGTCCGCCAAAAGCGAGATTGATGAAACATTGTCAGCTTATGCCAAGCTTGGCGTGGCAACCTTTTTAACCTTTTCCAATCCGGCTTTGACCAAAAAGGATTTAGATGATGTTTCCGGAAACTATATCTTGGAAAAGCTCGCTGAAGGTAAGAATAACGGGGTGATTGTAACCAGTGATATTCTTTATGATTATATCCGTTCTAAATACCCATCTTTAAAGCTTAAACCGTCTTTGCTGAAAATAGCCTCTTATGAAGGAAAAAGAGATAAGGCTTTTTATGAAAGTTTGGCGGAAAGGTTTGATAGGGTTCCGGTGTTCCCTATGGACAATATGGACTTTGATTTGCTTAAGTCTTTGGAGCCAAAAGATAAGTTTGAAATCGTTGTGAATAACGGTTGTATTTACGGCTGTTCTTTGTATGCCCGCTGTCATACCAAAAGCGATGATATTTTGACCTTTGACGAGAATAAAAAGTTCGTGCAGGAAAGGTGTAAATATTATAATCGGCAGGTGCGTCTTAAGGCGGGTGAGCCTAATGAACAGGCTTTGCGAAATCAAAACCTTACTTTGGCGGAAGTTGATGAGTTGGCAAACGCTGGATTTGAACACTTTAATTTGCAGGGACGGGGCGAGCCTTTATGGGCGTTTGTTTATGATTTAACCAGATATGTCTTAGAACCGGATTTTGCCGCACCTTTAGTGTTCAAGATAATGCTTTAAAAACTGCGGGAAATATGGAAAAATTGCCCAAAGCAACTCAGGGAGGAAAATATGGAAGATTTAAAAACTACCGAAGCAAAAGAAAAGGCTGCTTTTGTTGCCGTTCTTGGTCATGCTGCCAGAATTAACGGCGTAACCGACAGTGAAGTGGAGTTTATTAACAGTGTTGCCGCAGACTTTGAATTAAGCGAAGAAGAATTACAAAGTTCCGCAAAACTTAGAGATGAAATCGAAACTATTGCGCTTTTGAAATATATCGTTAATCCGCAGACTAAATTACGCCTTATCAGAGAGCTTTTCTTCCTTGGTTATGCGGACGGGAACCTTTCCAATGAAGAAGTGCTTTTTGTTTCCGAAGTCGGAAATGCTTTGAATGTTCCGGTTGATACAATTGAAAAAATCAGCGATTGGGTCATTCGCGGAATCGAATGGGAAGAAGAAGGCGAAGAGCTTTTTGCGGTTTAATGTGCAGATAAGAGGCTTTGGTTTATGGCTAATTTAACACGGGAAAAAATGAATATGCTGTCGACGGCTTTGCTGTCGGAACTGGCTATGTTGTCGCCCGAAACAATGGAGTTTTTTGATTATTTCTGTTCGGAACCGGCTGCAAGGTATGGAACTAAAGCTCGGACAAAAGTGTTGCTTGCTGCTCCGGAAGAAGTCAGAGATGTGTTTTCTTTGGGATATATCTGCGGCTTTATCGGCAGATTTATTCAGTTGGAGGAAGAAAGTGCCGGAGTAACTCCAAGTGAAAGCCTCCCAAAAGCTTTGATTGCTCAGGTTCTGGAGGATATATTCGGTAAAATGCGGGGTCCAGGATTGGCAAGAAAAGTGTTTGAATTGAGCAACGGTCATGAACCTTCGTTTGTAAACGGGTATTATCAGGGCGGTGCGGATTTGGACGCTTTTATCCGCTTTTTGACCGAGCCTAAACCGGAAAGCTATCCTCGGAAATGGTATGAATACTTACAGGAAAAAATCCAGAAAGAAGATAAATAATAAAGAGAGATAAAATGCAAAACTTAAATCTTCCCGAGCAAAAACTGCGTAAAAATGATGTTAATTGGAATGTTTCCGGATTGTTTGCTCAGGATCGTTTAATCCATTCTTTTATTGATGTGATGACAAATGAACTGGGGACGGTTAATCCGATTTCCAGTGTTCATGGTTCTCCTCCGCTTTTGTGGAACTCCGGCCGTATAACGGCGTATCTGGAAAAAGATGCTATTGATGCGACTTTGGAAAGCTATGCCAAAATAGGTATGCCGGTATATTTAACTTTCTCTAACCATTTGATTGAAAAAGAAGACTTGAATGATAAGTCTTGTAATTACCTGTTGGATAAAATCGCCGAAGGAGAAAATAACGGGGTGATTTTGGTCAGTGATATTTTGGCCGAATATATCCGTGAACGCCACCCTAATCTTAAGCTTTTGTCTTCGATTATCCGTCCGACTTTTTATGACGGCGTGCGTGATAAGGCTTATTATGAATCCTTGGCAAAGATTTTTGACTGTGTCGTATTTTTGCCCGATGATATTTTCGATTTTCCTATGCTGGAAAGCTTGGACGAGAAAGAAAAGTTTGAAGTAATCGCAAACGAACCTTGTCTTTATGGCTGTAAAACCCGCCGTTTGCACTATTCTTATTTGGCAAAGTACAATAAGCGAGATGTTTTGCTTGATGATAAAAGCAGAAACTTTGAAGTTAATGTGTGCCGCTCTAAGCCCTTCTTTAAGCAGATTAACGTGCATATAGGTCAAGCAAACGCAGAGCGTACCAGAAACTGTAACCTTAGCGATAAGGAGTTTGATGCCATATATGATATGGGATTCCGCCGCTTTAAACTGCAAGGTCGAAACGAAGCAGGTCCAAGCTTTGTTTATGACTTAACCAAATATATGCTGGAGCCTGAGTTTATTGCTCCGTTGATCTTTAAGCATATGACTACTTATTGTTTGTAAATGCAGGTTGATAGCCGTTGCTTCTTGCCTTTTGGCTAAGAAGCTATGGCTTTTCGGTCTATAAAAGGAAGCTTGAAAAAAGATTTTTTTGTAGTACAATCTTTGCTTGTGAACTTGACAAGTATCTGCGGTTTAGTTGTCTAAGCCGGCTTTTTTTTGTTACTTTGTTTGGAGAATTGTTATGGAAGAAAAAGTGCTAATGACTAAGCACGGATTTGATATGCTGCAAGCAGAATTAAAAAATTTGCGCGTAAATGAACGGCCGGCAGTCATCAACGCTATTGCTGAGGCAAGGCTTCAGGGGGATTTATCAGAAAATGCCGAATACCATTCGGCAAGAGAACGCCAGAGTTTTATTGAAGGTAGAATTACGGAATTGGAAGATGTTACCAGTCGGGCTCAGGTAATTGATGTGGCTTCCCTGTCCGGTGATAAGGTCGTTTTCGGGGCTACTGTAGTGCTTATGGACGAAGAAACCGAAGCAGAAACTACCTATAAAATCGTTGGTAAATATGAAGCAGATTTGAAAAAATCTTTGATTTCTATCTTGTCGCCGATTGCCAGAGCGATGATTGGTAAGCAAGTCGGTGATGAAATAGAAGTAAATGCTCCCGGTGGAAGTAAAAACTATGTAATTGTTTCCATAGCTTTTAAAGAATAACTAAAAGGGTGAAAAATGGCGCAGTACAGAACTAAGGTGTTGATAATCGGTTCTGGTCCTGCGGGTTTAACTGCGGCTATTTATGCAGCCAGAGCTAATTTTAATCCTTTGGTGATTGCCGGAATGCAGGCCGGAGGACAGCTGATAACTACTCCGGATATTGAAAACTTCCCTGGTTTTGAAGAGAAAATCGGGGGAGCTGTGCTTATGGAAAGAATCCAAAAGCAAGCGGAAAGAACTGGTGCGACAGTTATTTATGATACAATCGTAAAAGCGGATTTATCCAAACGCCCGTTCGTATGTACCGGAGACAGCGGTGATGTGTATGTAAGCGATGCGGTTATTGTGGCGACCGGAGCTTCTCCACGGTGGCTTGATATAGACGGAGAGTTTAAATATCGGGGCTTTGGGGTTTCTGCTTGCGCAACTTGCGACGGATTTTTCTTTCGCAAAAAGCCGGTCTGTGTAATCGGCGGCGGAAATGTTGCGGCGGAAGAAGCTTTGTATCTGGCAAATATCGCCAGTAAAGTTACTCTTATCCACCGCAGAGATGAATTAAGAGCGGAAAAAGTGTTGCAGGACGCATTGTTCGCTAATCCAAATATAACAACGGTTTTTGATGCGGTTCCCGTGGAGTTTGTCGGAACGGATATGCCTTTGGCTTTGACTGGCGTTAAAGTCAAAAACCAAAAGACCGGAGAAATAAGCGTTATTCCTTGCGAAGGGGCGTTTGTGGCTATCGGTTATCGCCCAAATACGGAAATATTCGCCGGACAACTGGAAATGTATGAATCTAAGTTCCTGAAAACCAAACCGGATTCTGCCGCAACAAATATTCCCGGAGTGTTTTGTGCCGGAGACGTAAAAAGCCCTTTGTATCAGCAAGCTATCATTGCCGCCGGTTCCGGCTGCATTGCGGCTTTGGAGGCTGAAGCCTTTATTAACGAAGAAAAAGCATAAAAAAAGCAAACTGTAAAATAAGGACTGGACAAGCGGCTAACAATCCTATATAAAACAATCCTTCTTTTGCCCAGGTAGCTCAGTTGGTAGAGCAGGGGACTGAAAATC
>JAFWAG010000060.1 GCA_017507765.1 Alphaproteobacteria bacterium
AAAATAGCATGGACGGTTAGTCGCCACCGTTTGGCTTGAGTTAATGTAATAATACTTTGACGCAGCCGCTGTATTGCTCTCAATAATACGGGTGCAGCTCCGGTTATAGTTATTAAGCCAGCCATACTGACACGCCGCTGAACTGCCGGAAGCGGAGTTATTACACTGAGTTTGGACTTCTCCCGCATTGGCTATTCTTTTACTGGCAAAGGCGCAGGGGTTGTTTTCGGTATAAGTCGTATTACCGCTGACAAACGTATAAAATCCCGTTGGAGCTTCATTCCAAGCACTTATGATGCTTGAGCAACTCCGGTGTTCCGGATTATTTTCCCAATCATAGCGGCGAGCTATTTCATCCGTTTTGACGGCCTCGATTAACTGCTCATTAGTCGGTAAGTTGCCGTTGACAAAATAGCAAGCCCTTTCAACTTGCGTAGTTGCACTGGTTGTGAGTTTATATATTCCTGAAGAAGCAGTAAAGCCAGCGCCTTGATATTTGATAGCGATATCCGAACAACTGCGATTGATATTCTTTTCCCAGCCTTTGGCACAAGCCGACATATCTCCGTTATTGCAAGCCGCGATAATTTCCAAAGGATTGATGCCGATAATATTCCAATCTTCAATACATTTTTCCTCTTCGGGGATTTCTGGATTATCAATGCAAAGCGTTTTCGCCGTTACGCGTTCAAATGAAGTGTTTTCAACAATCTCTTTTAATTGCTCTTCGTTGATGCCGGCGGAGGTATCTTTATCATAAGTAGTCGTTACCACCGGAACTCCGGTGGGTAAGCTCGTAAAGCCATAGTTGGAAACGTCTTCTGCCCAGACGCCGTTGATACCCCAAGCTTTAGCGGTATCTTGCGCCGAGTATATGCCTGCCGACACACCAAGCAAAGACGCTACCTTTGCCGCTTTTAAATCCGTTCCGGCATCTGTAGCGGCAACCATGGCGTTTATCGTACCGTCATCTTCTTTCTTAATGCCTATTTTATAGCCGGTTATCTCTATTCCTATATCCGTCGGCTCTAACACCGTTGTGCCTATCGCAATGCTTTCTTTGTTGGCTTCGATATATTCCGTCGCCGCATTCTTTAACAAAAGCAACGTGTTCGCTTCGTTTATGTTGTCTATATCCTGACGGCGGTCAGCAACGTGTTTATACAAAACCGGTGTCAGAGCCGCGATAAGCCCTAACATAACTATCGCTTCAACCGTAAGACTGCCTATTTGGGTGCTATTTTCTAGCGGGGGGGGTAAACACTTTCATTCTTTTAGAAAACATCGGAGATTCCTCCACTTCTTAGATGTAAAAAACGGTATGAGTATAACCTATTTTCCTGTTCAGGCAAATATTTATTCCGGAGGGTTATTGCGTTTTAGTTTCTTTGCGGGTTAGGTTGATGCGACGTTTGTTCGGGTGGTACGATATAAACAGTTCCCCGTTTTTTAAAGCCAAAGCATCATCGCCAAAGACATCTTTGCGCCAACCGCTCATCGCCGGAACATTTGGCTTGCCGTCAATGGCGATATGAACAATATCATCAGAAGTGGCGATAAGTTTGGGTGCAACGTCATATTCTTCGCTTTTAATTTCCAGTAAAAGGTGCAAAAGCTCTACCAAAGCTTTTTTACCCTTGGGAGCTTCCGGACGAGGCTTAACCTCCGGACACTTTTCCGGTAAGGTGGCTTTGCCGATTTCTATGGCTTCCAAAATCGCTCCGGCATAACGGCTGTCCGCAATTCCTTTGGGAAAGCCCCGCATATTACTAATTTCATAGCGGTCTCTTGGCTGACACAAGGCAAGCTCAACCAGATTTTCGTCAAATAAAATCCGTTTGCGAGGGCGGTTAATGCGTTGGGCTTCCAGTTCCCTCCATTTTGCCAATTCCTTTAAAACTGCCAAAAATCTTCTGTCTTTAGAATTGCTTTTAATCTTTTTCCAACACTCATCAGGATTGATTTTATAGGTTTCCGGACTGCTTATCAGAGCCATTTCTTCGTCAACCCAATGAACTCTGCCTTCGCTTTCAAGCTTTTCTTTTAATTTCTTATACACATCACGAAGATACGTTACGTCGCACAAGGCATACTCTATCTGCCGTGGAGCCAAAGGACGATGCGACCAATCCGTAAAACGCTGAGACTTATCAAGATTTACCTTTAAAAGACTGGCGCAGATGTTCTGATAACTTACGCTTTCGCCAAAGCCGCAGACCATGGCCGCAATCTGGGTATCAAACAAAGGTGCGGGAACTTTGCCGGTAAGGTTATAAAATATTTCCAAGTCTTGACGAGCGGAATGAAATACTTTGACTACGTTAGGATTAGCCATAAGGGCGAATAACGGCGCCATATCCAAATCCATGGCGAGCGGGTCAATACAGGCTTCGTCATTATCCGAAGCAATCTGAATCAAGCATAACCGAGGCCAATAAGTCTTCTCTCGAATAAACTCGGTATCTACGGCAACGTAAGGCTCTTGTGCAAGTTTTTCGCACAAATCCGCCAATTCTGATGATGTTTGTATAAAATTCATGATAAAGCTATACACAGACTCTTGCTTGTAATCAAGAATAATTCTATATTTCTTGGCCTTAGAACTATTTAATAAGAATATTTTGGAGAAAACTATGCATATTTATCGTACCCACACTTGCGGGCAGCTTAGAAAAGAACAAGTTGGCGAAAATGTCCGTCTTTCCGGCTGGGTGCATCGTAAACGCGACCATGGAAACTTGTTGTTTATTGATTTAAGAGATCATTACGGAATTACTCAGTGCGTTGTCGATACGTCTTCGGCCGTCTTTGATACTTTGGAAAAAGTACGCCTTGAAAGCGTTATTAAAATAGACGGTAAAGTCGTTAAAAGAGATGATGAAACAATAAATGCCAAGCTTCCGACCGGAGAAATCGAAGTTGATGTTTCCGGTGTGGAAATACTTTCAGCTGCAGACGTTCTGCCTATTCAAGTCGGCGAAGAATACGAAAATCCCGAAGAATTGCGTTTAAAATATCGCTATATAGATTTACGCAGAGAAAAGCTTCATCAGAACATGGTTTTGCGTTCCAAACTGGTTTCTTATTTCCGCAAGAAAATGACTGAGTTGGGATTTTTGGAATATCAAACTCCGATACTTACGGCTTCGAGTCCCGAAGGCGCACGAGACTTCTTGGTTCCCAGCCGTCTGCACCCAGGCGAGTTCTATGCTTTGCCGCAAGCTCCGCAACAGTTTAAACAGCTGCTTATGGTTGCCGGATTTGATAAATATTTCCAAATTGCTCCTTGCTTCCGTGATGAAGACAGCCGAGCTGACCGCTCTCCAGGAGAGTTTTATCAAATGGACTTCGAAATGTCCTTTGTTACCCAAGAAGAAATCTTTGCGGTGTTGGAAGAAGTATTAACCGGTGCTTTCACAGAGTTTGCTGATGGTCGCAAAGTATACGGCACGCCATTCCCTCGCATTCCTTTCCGTGAGTCCATGCTTAAATACGGAACGGATAAGCCGGATTTGCGTAACCCGTTAATTATTTCTGACGTAACCGAGGCTTTTGTCGGTTCAGGTTTTGGCATTTTTGCCGGAGCAATTGAAAAAGGCGCAGTGGTACGAGCCATTCCGGCTCCCGGTGCGGCCGAAAAGCCCCGTAGCTGGTTTGACAAGCTTAATGATTGGGCAAGAGAAAACGGACAAGGCGGTCTTGGCTATATTATCTTCTCTGAGGAAGGACCAAAAGGACCGATTGCCAAGAATCTTGATGCTGACCGTATTCAGAAAATCCAAGAAGCTTGCGGCTTAAAAGCCGGAGATGCCGTGTTCTTTGTCTGCGGTAAAGAAAAACAAGCGGCTAAGTTCTCCGGATTGGTACGCACCAATATCGGCGAACAGTTGGATTTGTTAGAAAAAGATTGCTTCAAGCTTTGCTTGATTGTCGATTTCCCAATGTTCGAATTGAACGAAGAAACCAATCAGGTAGAGTTCTCTCATAACCCGTTCTCTATGCCTCAGGGCGGTTTGGAAGCCTTGAACACAAAAGACCCTCTGGATATTTTGGCTTATCAATATGACGTAGTCTGTAACGGCATTGAGATAACTTCCGGTGCTATCCGTAACCATGAACCGGAAATTATGTACAAGGCTTTTGCAATTGCCGGATACGGTCCGGAAGTCGTAGAACAAAAGTTCGGCGGTATGCTTAACGCCTTTAAGTTTGGTGCGCCTCCTCATGGAGGGGCGGCTCCCGGTGTTGACCGCATTGTTATGATGTTGGCAGATGAACCGAATATCCGTGAAGTTATCCTCTTCCCGCTTAATCAGCAGGCTCAGGACTTGATGATGCAGGCTCCGGCAGGAGTAAGCGAAAAGCAGCTTAGAGAACTGCATATTCAAATCAAACTGCCTCCGAAACTGGCAGAAAAGAAAGAGGCTTAATCAGCAAAATATGCATGGTTTCAGGCAAGACCGGCGGTTAATTTTAAAGCCGTCTGTCTTGCCGATTTTTTTATATATAAAGAAAAGAGATAGTTTTAGGCGTATTGCGCGCTTAAATCATTAGAAATCTTAAAGCCGGAGTTTCCTTCCGCCAGACCGTTTGCAAAGGCAAACTCCATAGATTTAACCGCATGGATACGGTATAAAGGCTCGCCCTGCTCTACTTCATCACCAACGCTTTTAAGTAAATCAATACCTGCTCCGGCATCGCCCGGTGCGCCTGCCATAATCGCTATGCGGTTTATCTGATTGCCGTCTATGCTTTCAATAACTCCGGTTACCGGAGCGGTAATGTCTCTGGTCAATTGGCCTAACGGCATGGGGGTATTTCTGCTCTGGGCATGAATTAAACGCTTTATCATTTCCAAAGCTCTGCCGGAATCTAAAATCTCTTGCGCCCGATAATAGCCATGGCCTCCACGAAGGCGTGGGTCAAACTCTAAAATCCTGCCGGCAATGAATAAAGACTTTTCCCGAAGTTCTCTGGGTGCTTCATCACTGCAACGCAAAACGTTCATAACGTCTCTGGCTTCCAAGACCGGACCGACACCTCGACCGATAGGCTCGCTACCGTCGGTTATCGCTACGTTAACGTCGATGCCAAGCATATCGCCGACATACTCCATAAGCTTTCGTAAACGCATGGCTTCGCCCATGGTGCGGACAAGCGTATTCATGCCAACCGGAATATCAACGACCAAATGCGTTACACCGGCGGAAATAGCTTTGGACATTATCGAAACCACCATTTGCTGCGGCATACCAATGCTTAAAGATTTCTCTACATCAAGAAGAATGTTATCAATCGGAGCAACCGAGAACTTGCCTCCGCACCAAGAAATACAGCCGCCGATTTCTTCGACAATTTTCCGGATATCGCTTTCTTCCATATCCGTATTACATAAAGTTTCCATAACGTCTATGGCACTGGAACTTTCGCCAACCGCTTTGCGGGCTATTTTCGGCATACACATACCTGCACCGATAGCTATGGCCGTAACAATCAGGCTGACACGATTGCCGGGGACTCCGCCAAGGCATACTTCATCAACAACAATGTCCCGATTCCACTTCATAACCGGCTGCTGCTCAGCTATGGCTTCGGTCATTGCCAAAACTTCCTGAGGCGTTAAAAAACTGGAATTAGCGACTTGTAAAGCCGCTATTTCTATCTTGGAATATTTTTGTAAGGATATGTCGGAAACTATCGCCCGATATTCCCGAGCGCTTAATACCCCGCCCTTTATTTTTCTTTGCACCGAATTAATGCTGGCAGGAGGAGGTGCGGGAACCATAGAAACTTCCGAACCTTCGGGAAGATTGATATTGCTAAACCCTGCTTCGGAAAGTCCAAGCTCGTCAGGCTTTACGATATCTTCGGAATCGACCAAAACAACTTTGCCGTATATGGGCTTTAACCCGCCGTGAATCTCCACTTTCGACAAAGAATCAAGAGTGCTGCCCTTAAAAGTTTCATTGTTTCGGTGGATAAAAACTATGTTGTCTCCGCAAAAGTCAATGGGAACCCGCCTTAATCGCAACATCGCAAACCCCTTAGAAAAAAGGTTAAACCCAAACCGGCTTAAAAGCTTTTCGGTCAGCCGTTTTCTTCTTTAGGGCTTAGTATTGACATAATATTTTGTTTTGTCAATACGTTTGTTGACATTTTATTAACTTAGTTTGCGAGTTAAAAACTCTCTGCCTTTTTTGACTATCACCCTATCGTCATACTTGACGATATCTGCGGTTGTGTAAGTATCAAGCCAATTTTCCGGAAGGTAAGAGCCTGTACCAACGGCATCAACCGGAACTTTGGCAAGAGCAAATACTTTACACTTTTCCAAGGTAAATCCACTGGAAGCAATTAAACGTACTTTGGTAAAGCCTGCTTTATCAAGTTGTTCCCGCAAATGCCATAATGCGGCGGCGGAAACTCCGGTACCGACCAAATAACGCAGTTCGTTTTCTTTGCGCAAATCACGGAAAGCTTTGGGTGCGTGTTGGTCTAAGACTTCATATGACTTATCCGTATCCAAGCCTTCGACAAAACGGCCGCCGTGCGTATCGGTTCGGAAAGACAGCATACCAGCCTCTGCCAGTTCCGGAAAACGGTGGCAAACCGCTAAACTGTCGGTAATTTCCTGACCAAAATAATCCACCAAGACGGTCATGGGTTCATCGGGGAATGTTTCGTGATACATTTCTGCGGCTTTTAAAGTTGAGCCTGCATAACCGATAAGAGCATGAGGCATGGTGCCAAGGCCTTCTTTCTGCCCAAAAATGCCGGCGGTAATGTCGTTCGAGGAACCTTTGAAACCAATGGCGTGGCAATTCTTTTTGGCTGCTTCGGAGCCTACATAAGCGCCATAAGCCATAAGCTCCATCATGTTTACGCCCGTACAATGGCGTGCTTCCATTGCGGAAAATGCTACGTTCGGCAAAGCACAGCACATTTCATACGCATTATAGGCCGCAATGCAGGCTGCGCCGACTTTCTGCAACAGTAAGGTTTCAAACTCTACAATATCGGAAAATGAACCGGTGTAATAAAATAAAGGCTCGCCAGCGCCAACCCAATCGCCTTCCTGATAATTTTCCTGAATCTTTATCTCTGCGCCCTTTTCTTTCGCCACCAGACGAAGCCAAGAAAGCGCAATTTCAACCGCATATAAAACCGGACGGCGCATGAATACGGCATAAGTTACCTGACAATCGCCAAACTTTTTTACTATCCGTGCGGTTTTGGAAAAATACTTATCCGTACAGGAAGGAATATCTTTTGCTCCGGCAAAATCGCCAAGAATCTTTGCATCTATTACAGTCATAATATCGCCTCTGTATAAACAAAGTTACATAATTATTCAGACCCTGATTTCAATGATGAAAAAAGGCAGCCGGTATTGCGAAAAGAGCAGAAAACTATACAAGAAGTTTCTTCCCACCATGATTTTCCAGAACATTCATTAAGGCAAGCGACTAAGCCGGAGCCACACTCAGAACCTTTTTGCTTGTAATCCGCCAGTATCACAAATGCCAAAAAGGCAAAAATTAAGCCGGCAAGAATAAGTATCCAAACCTGTGCTTTCATTCTACGGTTACACTTTTAGCAAGATTGCGCGGTTGGTCCATATCCGTTCCTTTCGCCAGAGCGGTATAATAAGCCAATATCTGCATCGGAAGAGAGTATAAAATGGGCGCAACAAACGTATTTACATCAGGCATGGCAATTGAAGCCGTGATATGCTTGATTGCCGCCGCAATACCTTTCTTATTGCTGACAAAGATTACTTTGCCGCCACGGGCAACAATTTCCTGCATATTAGAAAAAGTTTTTTCAAAATATTTATCAAAAGGAGCAACCACGATTATCGGCAAGCCTTGGTCTACCAAAGCTATCGGGCCGTGCTTCATCTCTCCCGCAGAATAACCTTCGGCATGGATATAAGAAGTTTCTTTGAGTTTTAAAGCTCCCTCCAATGCTATGGGATAGCTGGAACCTCGTCCTATATACAAAGCATTAACGGCATCTTTAACAATGTCTTTGGCTATTTTATCAATGCTTTCGGTTTCTTTTAAGAAATCCTGCATGATGGAAGGAATATCCAAAAGCATCTTCGCCATTTTCTTTATTTCCGGCAAGGGAAGAGTTTCCCGCTTTTCCGCCAAAGCAAGAGCTAAAGCCGCAAATAAAACCAACTGCGTCGTAAACGCCTTGGTGGCGGCAACGGAAACTTCCGGTCCTGCCATGGTCTGTAAAATACAATCGGCTTCTCTGGCAATCGTACTGGCGGGAACATTGACCATACCCAGAGTCTTTATGCCATGCTTTTTGCAATAACGGAGAGCCGCAAGCGTATCCGCAGTTTCTCCGGATTGAGATACAAATACCGCCAAAGTATCTTTATCCAAAACGGGATTGCGATACCTAAACTCGGAAGAAGAATCTATATCAACCGGAACTTTGGCGTAGGTTTCTATCCAATATTTGGCGACCATAGCTGCGTGCAAAGAGGTTCCGCAAGCGATTATCGCCACCCGAGACACTTTGGTTAAATCAAACGGAATATTCGCACTGTTTATTAATCCGGTTTCTTTGTCATACACGGAACAGAATGTATCTTCTATGGCTTTGGGCTGTTCAAAAATCTCTTTTATCATAAAGTGGCGGAACTCGCCCTTTTCAATTGTGAAAGAGGAAGCATGATTTGCGACTATCTCTCTTTGCACAGGATTGCCTTTTTCATCAAAGAACTCAACCTTGTCTTTATGCAAAACCACCAAGTCTCCGTCTTCAAGGTAAGAAATCTTGGTCGTGAACTCTGCTAAAGCCAAAGCGTCAGAGCCGATAAACATCTCATCATCGCCATAACCGACCGCTAACGGAGAGCCACGGCGAGCGCCGATAATCATATCAGGATAGCCGTCGAACAAAACTTCTATCGCAAAGCTGCCTTCCAAACGCTGAATGCTTTGATATACGGCTTCTTTCGGCTTTAAGCCTTCTTTTAAGTTAAAGGTAATCAAAGCAACAATTACTTCGGTATCCGTTTCACTGGTAAAATTATAGCCTTTGGCAGAAAACTCCGCTTTCAATGCTTCATAATTTTCAATAATGCCGTTATGCACCAATGCAACCGTATCCGAAAACTGAGGATGAGCATTCGCTTCACTCGGCACTCCGTGAGTAGCCCAGCGGGTATGAGCAATCCCAACCGTACCGGCGACCGGATACTGAGCAACTTTGTCTTTCAATGCACTTATTTTGCCTTTAGAACGGCAATATTCTATCTTTCCGTTATTTAAGGCGGCAATTCCTGCTGAATCATAACCGCGGTATTCAAGACGTTTCAAAGCAGAGAGCAAAAACGGAGCAACTTCTTTGTTGCCGACAATCCCTACGATTCCACACATTTAAGTAACCTCATACAGTAATAACCATGCCACTTTATATATAAGTCTTATTCTTGGCAAACAATTATTCTATTTCTTTCCCTTTAAAGCACGGAATCTGGCAGCCCAGCCGTGTCTTTCTTCTTGCGGAGCTCGGGTTAACGCCAAAGCATCTTTTTCAACATCATTGGATATTGCCGAACCGGCTCCAATCATTGCTCCGTCGCCAATGGAAACTGGAGCAATCAAACAAGTATTAGAGCCGATGAACGCTCCTTCCCCAATATCGGTATGGCTTTTGGTAAAGCCGTCATAATTACAGGTTATGGTTCCGGCGCCTATATTCGCTTTTGAACCGACCCGAGCATCGCCGATATAGGATAAATGGTTTACTTTTGCGCCCTTTTCTACCGTAGATTTCTTCACCTCGACAAAATTGCCGATATGAGCTCCTTCCCCAATATCTGCCTGCGGACGAAGACGAGAAAACGGTCCTATGTTGACAGAAGAACCGATTTTTGCCTCCTCAAAATGAGAAAACGCCTTGATTACCGTACCTGAATCAACGCTTACTCCCGTACCGAAAAATACGCTTGGTTCTATGGTTACATCTTGACCGATTTTAGTATCATAGCTGAAATAAACCGTATCAGGGTCAAGCAAGGTTACGCCTTCGTCCATGAACTTACGGCGAAGCTGACCTTGGACTACTTTTTCCGCTCTAGCCAAATCTGCCAAAGTATTTACCCCCAAAAGCTCCTCTTCCTTGGCAAGGGAAAGTCCTATCTTGGCTCCGTCCTGACGTGCGATTTCCACAACATCGGTAAGGTAATACTCGCCCTTGGCATTATTGGGCTTAACTTCTTTAAGCCAAGAGAAAATCTTTTGCGCATCGCCGAACATAAGGCCGGAATTGCATACCTTTACCGCTTTTTCCTCTTCGGAAGCATCGGCGAACTCAACAATCTTTGCAACACTGCCGTCCGAAAGCGTGATTATGCGTCCGTATGCCGCACAATCTTCCGGCATAAAGCCAAGCAGCACCAAGTCAAATCCTTCGGCACGCTTTTGTTGCATCGTTCGCAAGGTTTCCACGGAAAGAAGCGGAGCATCACCGCAAAGAATAACTAAATCTCCACCAAAATCCTTTAATTCCGGATACGCAGAAGAAGCCGCATCGGCAGTGCCACGCTGTTCCTTTTGAATTGCAGTCTTATGAGGTGCTACGGCGTTGGCAACATCATCTGCTTCGGGAGCAACAACAACTACGGTTTTGCCGATACCGGCACTGTCCAAAGTCGCCAAAAGATGATTTATCATCGGGCGGCCGGCAATTTTGTGGAGAACCTTCGCAAGGCTGCTTTTCATACGAGTTCCTTTGCCAGCGGCAAGGACAACAGCAGCAATTTCTTTTTCCGGCATAAAAAACTCCTTAACTTCATGTTTTGTTTTGCTTAACACTACACATATACCTTTATTTGACAATTAAAACTTTGTTGCAAATCTTTCAATCATTAGGAAAAACTTCTTTTTGCTTTAGGCGAGACTTTGGTTAAGTACGTCCCCGATGTCGCAGAAGAAAGGAAGAAACGCTTATATCTTCGGACAGGGAATTATGGCGAAGTCTGGCTTGGACGACTTTTTCCGCCCGAGCAAGCTCTTCCCTAGTATTTACCCCCAAAAGCTCTTCTTCTTTGCCAAAGGAAAGCCCTATCTTGGCTCCGTTTTTACGAGCAATCTCGACAATGTCGGTAAGGTAATATTCGCCCTTGGCATTATTGGGCTTAACTTCTTTAAGCCATGAGAAAATCTTTTGCGCATCGCCGCACATAAGGCCGGAATTGCATACTTTTACCGCTTTTTCCTCTTCGGAAGCATCGGCGAACTCAACAATTTTCGCAACACTGCCGTCCGAAAGGGTAATTATTCTGCCGTATGCTGCACAATCTTCCGGTGTAAAGCCAAGCAATACCAAGTCGGCTCCTTCGGTACGCTTTTGGTGCATCGTTCGCAAAGTTTCCACGGAAATAAGCGGAACATCGCCGTAAAGAATCATTAAATCTCCGCCAAAGTCCTTCAATTCAGGATAAGCCGCAGATACTGCATGGGCGGTGCCAAGCGGTTCGGCTTGCACTGCCGTCTTATGCGGAGCTACGGCGTTGGCAACATCATCTGCTTCGGGAGCAACAACAACTACGGTTTTGCCGATACCGGCACTGTCCAAAGTCGCCAAAAGATGATTTATCATCGGGCGGCCGGCAATTTTGTGGAGAACCTTCGCAAG
>JAFWAG010000061.1 GCA_017507765.1 Alphaproteobacteria bacterium
AGCAAAATGCAATTGTTTAAATAAAATCTATCTCGAACCCCCTATCTACACACTTAATCCTTTATTTCTATCACGGATATTTTTACCCAACCTGTGCCGGAGCATTTATCGCTACCGGTTTCGCCGGAGCCTTCATCAAACACCCATACCGCAGGGTCGCAAGCAGGCCACCCTGCGGGCATCTCTGCCAGACAGACTCGGCCACCACCGCCACCACCATTACCGCCCCCGCCGCCGTATCCTCCGCCGCCGGAGCTATAGTCAGTTCCTCCTCCGCCACCAAAGCCGCCATTTGCACCGTTAAATCCTATACCTCCGTTATATCCGGTTGTTCCGCCACCTCCGTTTGTTGCCGTAGCACTAGCTCCGGCACCCCATCGGTCTCCGCCTTGACCGCCACCGCCAAAGCCGCCTCCTCCGCCTCCGCCGGCTGTAACTTTTGATGCAACACCGCCGCCACTACCGCCTCCGTAACCTCCACCATTACCACCAACACCTTCAGATTGTCCACCTTGACCGATAGTTCCGGGGGTGTAGGCATTCCCACTTCCCAAGCCGCCAATACCTTTACATCCTGCTAGGGAACCTCCTTGCCCGCAATTATTTCCGCCGCCTCCGCTGTTATTTAGTCCTCCGGCACCGGTATAGCCTCCGCTTCCACCACCAACTAAAATCCGATGTTTATCAACCCATGATGCCGTTCCAAAGCGTATCTCCGTTCCACCACCAGAACCATGATATACTCCTCCTGTACCGCCAACCCCGCCGACAATTACAAAAAAACTTTGGGCGGAATTATGGATTTTCTTACCCCAAGAGTAACCTCCGTGCGCTCTGCCTCCGTAATTTGAAGCACCGCAAAGTTCAAACTTATACTGTATCTTTTTGCTTAAAAGATTGAAGGTATACGTTCCCTCCGCATTTTTATAAAAGTATTCGGTTAACGCTGGAGTTTGATTCATGTCGCAAGTGTAAGAAGAACCGGACGTGTTAGTAAGCGTAAGTTTAAACGAGCCGTTTGCCGGAATAGCCCCGTAACTTTTCATCGTGGTTTGAACTTCCGCACAGGTGCGGTTTAACTTATTCTCACTCCCCATTTGACAAGCAAGAGCCGTTCCCGCATTACACTTTTCAATTACTTCTTTACTGGAATATCCGGTAGTATTCTTAAACCAACAAGAAGTATTTATTCCGGAAGCACCAAGTTTATATACACCGTTCCTTGGCGTTTTATTTAACGTTTGATAAGTGTCCATAATCTTCTGGCAACTGGTATTAAGTCCATAAGTATTTGCCAAAGAACAAGCTTCTGTATTTTCGCCGTTGCAAGCTTCGATTACTTCCACCGCATTATATCCGGCATTAGAAGTAAAGTAACATTTAGTCTTATTACTTTCGCCAGCCGGATTACTACCTGTCAGACGAAAAGCATAATTTGAAGCTGGTGTACTTCCTTCTGCCCTATAACTTATCAAAATGTCATTACAAGTTTGATTGCATCGTTTGTTATATGCAGTACTGCACTTTAATCCGGCATCACAGAAGTCAATTAACTCGATACATTTTTCAAACAGCCATTTATCAATACACTTTTCATCTTCGGGAACTGCCTCATTATCGACACAGAACTCTTTGGCGGTAAGCTTTTCAAAAGAATGGTCTTCAATCGCGGAAAAGATTTTTTCCAAATCCAGAGTATCTTCTTCATCATAAGCTGTCGTAACCACCGGAACGCCGGTCGGAAGCGAAGAAAAGCCGTAATTGGAGATGTTCTCTGCCCAGACACCGTTTATTACCCAAGCCTTAGAAGTATCTTGTGCCGAATATATCCCCGCCGAGACTCCCAATAACGAAGCAACCTTAGCCGCTTTCATATCACTGCCGGCATCTGTGGCGGCAATCATGGCGTTTATCGTCCCGTCATCTTCTTTGCGAATACCGATTTTGTAACCTTCTATATCTATCCCTACATCAGCAGGTTCAAGAAGTGTTGTACCAACGGAAAGAGTATCTTTGTTTTCATCAATGTATACTTTCGTCTGCTCTTTTAATAAAAGCAGAGTATTCGCTTCATTGATATTATCAATATCCTGCCTGCGGTCAGCAACGTGTTTATAAAGCACCGGTGTCAGAGCAGCGATAAGCCCTAACACAATAATTGCTTCAACGGTAATACTTCCTTTATGTTTAGTACGGTTCATGCGTAAATCCCCCATAGAACTATGGCAACCCACTTGATAGTGTCTGGGAGTTCACAGTCCGTACTCAAACGGTACAAAGCTTTTAATGCTGTTCACATCTGGACATAACCTTGTCTCCCAGACATACGCATGAGATAGAGGTTGTGTCCGTACATACATACGAAACATTTTGAGTAAGAGACTGTGACATCCCGCCTTTGCTTTTTTGGCAAAAGCAGGGAAAGATTATCGTATCAAAAGTTATAAGTAAAGATGGATTATTTACGGGTGCGAGAGAACACTGCCACTAATTCCAAATGAGCAGAAAATATAAACTGATCCACCGGAGTAATTTTTTCTAAGTCATACCCGCCGTCAAGCAAAGTTTTTGCATCTCTGGCAAAGGTCGCCGGATTACAAGACACATAAACCACCTTTTCAGTCTTTGCCATAGCCAACCGTTCAACCGCCGCCATAGCTCCTGCCCTTGGCGGATCCAAAATAACCGCAGGAAACTTATCCAATTCCGCTGCAGTTAAAGGATTTTCATATAAGTTTCTTGCTTCAGCTTTTAAATTAGGCACTCCAGCTTTGTTAAGTTCAAAAATTGCCGGCACAAATACATCATATCCGTAAACTTTCGCATTTTTATTTTGCATGGCAACCGGAATGGTAAAACAGCCAAGCCCGCAGAATAAATCCAAGATATTGTCATAACCGCTTACCGCCGCCAAAACCAAAGCGGTCAAAGCCTCCTGCCCTTCCCTGCTTGGCTGTAAGAAAGCTCCTGCCGGCAAAGCCACATCAATTCCGGCAAAATCGGTTTTGGGAACATCTGTTTGTAAAAGTATTTCCGGCAAGGCTTCTTCTTTATAACGATACGTCCACCGCAAAACATTTTCCTGCCGTGAAAAATCACCCAAAGCCTCCAGAAAAGCAAAACCCGGATACTTATCCGCCGTAATCATAATATCAAAACCATTATTTGCTTTTGTAACCGCAACATCTCCGGTAATTCCGGTACAAAGTTTTTTCAAACGCACAATCAAAGAGCTTAACTCCGGCAAAAGGACCGGACAATTTTTTATGGAAACCACCGTTTTACTTTTTTCGGCATTAAATCCGAACCAATGACTTGCCCCTGCCGACACGGAATTAAAAGTTGCCCGCCGCCGAGTTGCAGGAGGAATAGCGATTACCGGAGCCAAAGGAATATTTACAAGCCCTCTTTGCGCCAAAGTATCGGCAAGAGTTTTAGCTTTAAAAGCCAAATAAGCTTCATACTTAACGTGTTGAAGTTTGCAGCCTCCGCACTTAGTGAAATAAGGACACAAGGGAGCAATTCTCTCCTCCGAAGGCGTTAAAACCTTTTCTAGCCGCCCTCTTTGCGGAGCTGTTTTGGAAAACTCTACTTCCTCGTTTTCCCATACAAACGGTACAAAGAAATCTTGCCCGCCGCTTTTTATCAGAGCATCGCCCTGAGCCTTAACAGATTCTGCTTTTCCCTTAAATATCATTTGTGCTACATTCAACTTATTATGAAAGAAAAAGACATCATACAACAAATCGGCACCATAAGCCACGAAATCCGTAATCCGTTAAGTGGAATTATTGATTTATGCCGTTTGCTTGCCTCCACCGACCTTAACGAAGAGCAGGCAAATTATGTCCAAACCATGCAAGACAGCGCCGAAACTTTACTGCTGATTTTAAATGATTATGTGGACACAGCAAAAATAGAATCTTCCGCCATGCGTTTAAACGAGGAAGCATTCTTGCCAAGCGATATGATACAAGAAGTCGCCGCAACAATGTCTCCGCTTGCCAAAAGCAAAAATCTTTCCTTCATCACGGAAATCAGCGGAGATGAACACCTTACCCTAAACGGCGATAAAACAAAACTAAAGCAGGTTTTATTTAACTTAACCGCAAATGCCGTAAAGTTTACGGACACCGGCACCATAACCCTTTCCGCCGAGATTTTACCAAGCAAAAAGAAAGATTATTATATGCTCAAATGCTTGGTAAAGGATACGGGAATAGGTTTTTCCGCCAAAGAAAAGAAGCTTTTATTTAAAAAGTTTTCCCAACTTAAAAACTCTCGCGGCGGTTCCGGTTTAGGGCTTGCGGTATCGCAAAAGATTATTGAACTTATGGGTGGAGAGATTAAAGCCGCTTCCACACCCAACCTAGGCTCAGAGTTTTCCTTTTGCCTCACCCTTTCAGGCGCAGAGAAAGCGGAACTTTCCCAAGTCGAAAAAGAATCCATAGAGCCATTAAACATTCTGCTTGCCGAAGATAATCAGGTCAGCCGCAAAGTAACCGCCCTGCTTTTGGCAAAAAGCGGCCATACGGTTACAACTGCTGCCAATGGAAAAGAAGCAATATCCTTGGCAGAAGAAAAAGATTTTGACCTTATCTTAATGGACATGAATATGCCGGAAATTGACGGTATTTCCGCCGCCCGTTCTATCCGCAAATTAAGCGATAGAACCAAAGCTTTGGTACCGATTTTTGCCATGAGCGGTAACACTATGGACACCGATAAAAAGACCTGTACCAAAGCCGGCATGAACGGTTTTCTTTCAAAGCCTTTGGATAAGAAAGAGTTTATAAAATTATGGAACAAGACGAAAAAGAAACATGGCTTGACCGCCAAGCCTTAAAGGAACTCAAAGAAACTTTAGGCTCTGACAGCTATGCAGAGCTTTTAAAGGATTTCTTTGGCTATTGCGAAGAAAGCCGCCTTGCTTTGGACGCTGCCTTTGCCGCCCAAGATTTTACCGCCATGGAAAGCATTGCCCATAACATAAAGTCTACTTCCCTTGTCTACGGCCTTAAGCTATTATCTGAAGAGGCAAAGGAATTGGAAAACTACAGCCGCAACCAAGATATTGCCAAAATTACGGAAATATATAATAATCTTACAAAAGTGCGCTCTCGGTCATTAGAGATATTAAAGGCAGAAGAATAATGGCAAATGCTAATTTAACGAATAATATCAAAGCCAAACATACCTTTTTATGCATTCCCGGATATATCACCAGCCTTTACAAAAAAGCTTATATGAATCACCGTTATTTTAACCGTTTTGACAGTGATTTTTTTGCTTATTTATCTACATTTGGCAATTATGGCCGCCTAAGCACTTCTCTTCTTAACGAAATAGACTCCGGAGACTCCGTACTTCAAGTCGGCAACTCTTACGGCGTTTTAATCAAGCAAATAGCCGAAAAAGTCGGAGAAAACGGCTTTTTGGAAATTATCGATGTCCTTCCGGTACAAACCAACAATGCCCGCTTAAAACTCAGCCCTTGGCCGTTTTTCAAAGCCACCGCCGCTGACGCAGAGTTTTTCAAAGGCAGCAAATACGATGTTATTGTCTGTTACTTTCTTTTGCACGAGCTTCCCGATGCCAAGAAAAGCCGAGTTATCAAGAACTTATTATCTTTGCTTACCCCGCATGGCAAGATTGTTTTTATTGACTATCACCACCCGCATAAGTTCAACATATTCAAATACTTACTTATTGCACTTAACCGTTTAATAGAACCCTTTGCGGAAAGCCTGATGACCAAAGATATCAAAGAGTTCATACCGAAAGATTCCAAATACATCTGGACGGTAAAACCTTATTTTGGCGGTTTATACCAAAAAACCATTGTAAAGCGGAAGAAAGGCGTATAGCAATGAAAGTATTCCACCGATATTGCGACATTCCTTCCTCAGCATTAAACGGTATAACCCTTCTTGGTAATTTTGACGGCGTTCACAAAGGCCATCAGGATCTTTTAGCCTTCGCCCATGATATCGCAACAAACGAAGGAAAACCGCTCAACTTAATAACTTTTGAACCGCACCCCCGAAGGTTTTTCAACCCTCACATTGAAGCTTTTCGGATAACTCCCATGCGCAACAAGATAAAACTTCTTTCGCAAATGGGCGTAGACAATATGTTTATCCTCCATTTTACCAAAGATTTATGCCTTATGAATCCGAAGAAGTTTATCTTTGAAGTTTTGGTTAAAGGCATTAAAGCCTCCCATATTATTGTTGGTGAAAACTGTCGTTTTGCCAAAGAGCGTAGCGGAGACATTAACACATTGATAAAGCTTGGAAATCTTTACAATTTTGCCGTAACACCCTTCCCGATAGCCAACAATCCGGGCGGAGACCGCCTTTCATCTTCTGCCGTGCGTTTATTTCTTCGCCGCGGAGACATTGAAAGCGCAGAAAATATCCTTGGCCACCCTTGGGAAATTGAAGGTCGAGTAATCAAAGGCCGCCAGCTTGGCAGAACCATGGGTTTTCCGACTGCAAACATCAAACTAAAAGGCTATATTAACCCTCGTACGGGAGTATATGCGGTAAGAGTTGGCTTCCCGAACAAGGATTACACTTGTACTTGGCACAATGCGGTTGCCAATTTCGGCACTCGTCCCACCGTCAACGGCAAAGACTTAATCTTTGAAAGCCATATTTTTAACTGGGACGGAGATATTTACGGCAAAAGAATCGTAATCCGTCCGGTTGAATATTTACGACCGGAAATGAAAATACAAAGCATTGAAAAACTTAAACAAACCATAAATGAAGATAAAGCATGGGCACAAATAATTTTAAGCTAACCCCTTTTTTCGCCGGCCTTACATTGGCTATAGCGGTTTTCTTTTGCGATTGGATAAGCAAGTATTTTATCCTTTCTCATTTCACTGCATCTCCAAAAGTAATTGATATTACAAGTTTCTTTAACTTAATTTTAGTTTGGAACAAGGGGATAAGCTTTTCTTTGCTAAGCAGTAACTCGGTTTATACGCCTTACCTTTTATCTTTACTGTCGCTGACAATAATTATCATACTTTTCATATGGTTAGCCAAAGAAAAAAACTCATACTCTGCATTAGCGTTAGGAGCAATCATCGGCGGAGCTTCGGGAAATGTTTTTGACCGCCTGTATTACGGCGCAGTCGTAGATTTTCTGGACTTTCATATCAGCACTTGGCACTGGCCTGCTTTTAATTTTGCAGATTCTGCTATATGTTTAGGAGTTTTTGTGCTTATATTGACAAGTTTTCATTCTGTAAAAGATAAAAAATAAGGAAGACTGATGCATACGTTAACGAAATTAGTAATTATTTCCATGGCCGGAAGCTTATTGTGCAACGGGTGCTCAAACGCCAAAAAGACATTAGGCTTATCCCGAACCGCTCCGGACGAGTTTACGGTTGTTTCCAGAGCGCCGTTAACGCTTCCGCCGGAATATACGCTGACTCCTCCCCTTCCCGGTGCCGTGAATCCGAAAGAAGGAACCACCTCCGAAGCAGCCCGCCGTGGTCTTTTTGTTGAAACTGCCGCTGTCTCCGAAACAGACGCATCATCTTTAATCGCATCTTCTTCTGACGAAAGCTTAAACAACGACAAAGGAGCCGTTGCGCTTTTATCCGAAGCCGGAGCATTGCATTCCGACCCGACAATCCGCCAAACAATTCAAAACGACTCTTCCGTGCTTATCGAGGAAGATAAAGAGTTCATAGACAAGTTAGTATTCTGGCGGCAACTGGAAGACCCGACCTCCGTCGCCGTAGATGCTCATAAAGAGAAACAAAGAATCCAAGAAGTCCAAGCTTTGGGCAAGCCTATAAACGAAGGAGAAACTCCGTCTATCGCCCGCAAGAAAAAAGCTTTATTGGATTTTTAAAATATGAAAAAGCCGGTATTTTTGCGTAACGTTTGCTTTTATCTTACGTTATTTTGGGTTTTATCTGCCTCTTATCCGGCATTTTCCGCCACTCATTTCACCTTAAAAAACGGCATGGACGTTTATCTGGAAGAAAACCACCGCGCCCCTGCCGTTACGCAGATGATTTTTTACAAAACCGGCAGTTGGAACGAACCGGCGGGCAAATCCGGCGTTGCGCATCTTTTGGAACATATGATGTTCAAGGGAACCAAGAAGTTTCCAAGCGGCAGATTTTCCGAAGAAATATCCCGTAACGGCGGCGAAGAAAATGCCTTCACCGGCAAAGACATGACGGCCTACCACCAAACCATCAGCAAAGAACACTTGCCTATGATTATGGAAATGGAAGCCGACCGTATGCAGAATCTGCAATTTTCTGCCAAAGAGTTTGCTTTTGAAAAACAAGTGGTTTTGGAAGAACGCCTGCTTCGTTATGAAAACCAACCCTTAAGTAAGCTAAGCGAGCAAATGCAGCTAGCTTTATTCGGCAACAATCCTTACGGCCGTCCGACAATTGGCTTAAAAGAAGATATTGCCGCCCTTTCCGAAGAAGATTTACAAGACTTTTATCAAACTTACTACCGACCGGAAAACGCTTTTTTAGTCTTCTCCGGCGATATAACCAAAGAAGAATTACTGCCCTTGGCGGAAAAATATTACGGCGTTTTGCGAAATCCGCCCCAAAAGCCATTACCGGCAAAAGTTTCCGCCTCAAAACCGCAAAACTTCACCCAAGAAATAACCTTCCGGCACCCGTTGGTAAAACAGCCGATAGTCATGCTAAGCATCTTAAATCCGGATAAAGATTTAATTCTTCCGGCAGAAGTACTGGCGGAAATTATCGGAGAATCAAGCATCGGCAAACTGTACCTTTCCCTTGCCATGGATAAAGAAATAGCTTTAAGCGCAACCGCCGTATTTAACCGTCAGAAACACCTTTCCGGAACATTTAATATATCTGTAATTCCGAATAAAATATCCGATATACCGGAAATAAAAAAAGAACTTCAGCAAATAAAAGATATAAAAATATCCGAAAAAGATATAAATAATGCCAAAGAAAGACTTATTTCTTCTTTAATTTATATCAATGATGACATTTTATTACAAAGCAGTTACTTAGGAAACGCCATAGCCTTAGGTAATTCTTTTTCTGATTACCAATCTATTGCCGCCAAAATTAACGCTGTAACTCTTACCGACGTAAAAAAGGCTCAACAAGTTTTATTTTCCGATACATCGGCAAAAGTTTTCGGCATATTGCTTCCGCCCGATAAAAGCCCCGAATAAATCCGGAGAACCCGTTAATCATGTTAAGAATCTTATTCCTTATCAGCTTTATTTTCCTTACTGGACTACCGGCACAAGCTTCGGTACCGCAACTAAAAGAAATAAGCACCGAAGACGACATTAAATCTTTGCTTCTTGCCAACCACTCAAATCCTTTAATCAGTGTTTCCATAGCCTTTAAAACCGGCTCTTTAAACGACCCCGAAGGTAAAGAAGGAACCGCCTATATGCTAAGCGGTCTTTTAAACGAAGGCGCAGGAAAACTTAAAGCCACCGCCTTTCAACAAGCATTAAAGGAAAAAGCTATCGAGTTCAGCGCAGATGCCACCCAAGATATGTTTTACCTTAAACTGCAAACGCCAAGCGCCCACAAAGAAACCGCCTTTTCGCTTTTGGGCATGATGCTGTCAGACCTTCGCCTTGACCGAGATGCGATAAACCGTGTCCGCTCGCAAATCCTTGCCATTCACAAAATGGAAGAAGAATCTCCCAAAGAAATTGCCTATAAAAGCCTTCGCAAAGAACTTTTCCCTACCTCTTCGTTGGGGAACAAAGTCTCCGGCACCCCCAAAAGTATCGCAAGTATCCGCAAAAAAGATTTATCTTTTTTCCTTAAAAACAACTTTGCCAAAGATAATATCTTTATCGGTGTCAGCGGAGATATAACCGCCGAAGAGTTAAAAGTCCTTCTTTCCAAAAGCTTAAAAGATTTACCGGAAACCTCATCTTCCAGCCCAGCCAAAGCCACCTCTCCTGCCTTTAGCCGTGAAGTAAACAAGGTTGCTTTTCCGGTACCGCAAAGCAGTATCTTTTTTGCCATGTCCGGTTTAAACCGAAACGATAAAGATTTTTATTCTCTGTACGTCTTAAACCACATTCTGGGCGGTTCGGTTCTTTCCTCCCGCCTTGGCAAAGAGATAAGGGAAAAGCAAGGCTTGGTGTACGGCATAAACACTTGGCTTGACATTAATTCTTATGCTCCGCTGTGGTTAGGTTATGCCGCCACTGGCACAGAAAACACGGCAAAAGTTATTTCTCTTATCCAAAAAGAAATAAACGACATAGCCGAAAACGGCGTAACCGGAGCCGAACTATCCGAAGCAAAGACCAACCTTACCGGAGCATTTCCGCTTCGTTTTACATCATCTTCGGGAATGTCGGATATGCTTATGGTTATCCAAGCCTACAACCTTGGGAACGATTACTTAAATCGCCGCAACGGTTATATATCCGCCGTAACGTCCGAAGACATAAAAAGAGTTGCAAAACGCCTGTTGCAAGCAGATAAACTTAGCTTTACAGTTGTAGGCGAAGAAAAACCCGTTCCCTCAAATATCGGAGAAAGCAAATGACCGCATCAAAGAAAAACCTTACCTCCCTTCCCGCATGGCAGGCTTTGGAAAATGAATACAACCGGATAAAAGATGTCCGAATGCAGGATATGTTTGCCCAAAACCCGCATCGTTTTGAGGATTTTTCTTTATCATTAGAAGATTTCTTTCTGGATTATTCCAAAAACCGCATAGACGCAAACACCGTCTCCCTGCTTTTAAAACTTGCCGAAGAATGCGGTCTCAAAGAAGCAATAGAGGCTATGTTTTCGGGCGAAAAAATCAACTCTACCGAACATCGAGCCGTTCTTCATACCGCTTTGCGGAATATGTCCGACCGCCCGATTTATGTTGACGGCGAAGACGTTATGCCGAAGGTAAAAGCGGTTTTACGGCAAATGGAAAAGTTTTCCGAAGCCGTCCGCTCCGGCGAATGGAAAGGCTCAACCGGCAAAGAAATTACCGACATTGTTAATATTGGTATTGGCGGTTCCGACCTTGGCCCTTCCATGGTTACCGAAGCCTTAAAAAAGTATCAAAAGAAAGGCTTACACTGTCATTTTGTTTCCAACATTGACGGTACGGACTTGGCAGAAACACTTGCAGATTTAAATCCTGCCACCACGCTTTTCATTATTTCTTCCAAAACCTTCACCACCCAAGAAACCATAACCAACGCTTTATCCGCCCGCAAATGGCTGATTAACGAACTTGGCGTAGCGGCGGTTTCCAAGCATTTTGTTGCCATATCCACCAACCGCAAAGAAGTAGAAGCTTTCGGCATCAATCCGGATAATATGTTCGAGTTTTGGGATTGGGTCGGCGGCCGCTATTCCCTTTGGTCGGCAATCGGGCTTTCCATTTGCATAGCAATCGGCTTTGCAGACTTCACCCGTTTACTGGCGGGAGCTTTTGCCATGGATGAGCATTTCCGCACCGCTCCTTTTGCCGCAAACATACCGGTTATTATGGGTATGCTTGGCATTTGGTATTGCAATTTCTTTCATGCAGAAGTCCAAGCGGTATTACCTTATGACCAGTATCTTCGCCGCCTTCCCGCCTATTTGCAGCAAGCAGACATGGAAAGCAACGGCAAAGGAGTAACCAAAGACGGCGAACGGATAGTATCATATCAAACCGGACCGGTATTATTTGGCGAACCCGGCACCAACGGTCAGCATTCTTTTTATCAGTTGCTGCATCAAGGAACGCACTTTATCCCTTGCGATTTTATAGTTCCGGCGAACTCTTTAAATGAAATGGGCGAACACCACAGCATTCTTTTGGCGAATGTCATAGCCCAAGCCGAAGCGTTAATGTGCGGCAAAACCAAAGAAGAAGTCCTTGCCGAAGGCGTTGAAGAAGAACTGGCAGAGCATAAAGTTTTCCTTGGCAACCGTCCTTCCAACACCATAGTTGTTGAGCATTTCTCTCCGTATTACTTAGGAATGCTTTTGGCGATGTACGAGCATAAAATCTTTGTTCAAGGCGTTATTTGGAACATCAACAGCTTTGACCAAATGGGGGTAGAGCTTGGCAAAAAACTGGCAAAAGACATTTTACCGGAATTAAAAGGCGATAAACCCGTCAGCCACGCTTTAGTCGGCAAGATATTAGAGATGAGAAACAAACATGACGATACGTCTTATACCGCCTAATCTAGTCAACCAGATTGCCGCCGGAGAAGTTCTGGAGCGTCCTGCCGCCGCCGTAAAGGAATTGGTGGAAAACTCTCTGGACGCCGGCGCAACGGCCATAGAAGTCGTTGCCTATGACGGTGGCCGCTCGTTTCTAAGCGTAACCGACAACGGCTCCGGCATGAGCAAAGAGGAATTAGAGCTTGCCATTCAACGCCATGCCACTTCAAAGCTTCCGTCTTCGGACTTGCAAGACATACAGTTTTTAGGCTTTCGGGGCGAAGCAATCCCTTCTATCGGAGCGGTATCACGTTTACAAATAACCTCCCGCACCAAAGAAAGCGAAAACGCTTGGAGCATTTCCGTAACTGGCGGAGAAACGACATCACCTCAGCCCGCAGCCTTAAACTCGGGAACTCGCATTGAGGTTAGGGATATTTTCTATGCCACTCCGGCTCGTTTAAAGTTTTTAAAAAGCGCGCAGACCGAAATCGGCCATATTGAAGACGCCATTCAGCGTTTAGCCATGGCCTATCCGGAAGTCAGCTTTACCTTATACGATGAAAAGCGCAAACGTTTAAACCTTCCCGCCACGCAAGGACTGGGAGAATCTCCCCTTTTAAGCCGTTTGAATGAGATTTTAGGCAAAGAGTTTTCCGCCAATTCCATTCCGGTTAATGCCGAAAGAGACGGTGCGGTTTTAAGCGGCTTTACCTCTATCCCAACCTATAACCGAGGCAATTCCTTACAGCAATTTCTGTTTGTCAACGGCAGACCAGTCAAAGACAAGCTGATAAACGGAGCCGTTCGTGCCGCTTATCAAGGCTTATTAGCCTCCGACCGCTATCCGGTAGTCGCCCTTTTCCTAACCCTTCCGTTTCATGACGTAGACGTCAACGTCCACCCCGCAAAAATAGAGGTAAGATTTAAAGATTCCGGTAGTATCCGAGGACTTATTGTCGGAGCGTTAAAGAATGCTTTGGCGGAAATCGGGCATAAATCTTCCACAACTTCCGGCATCGGAGCCCTCGGCTCTGCCAACGTCTATTCCGGTTTACCGTCTCAAGCTCCGGCACCGGCAACCAAAGAAAAACAAAATACTTATACTTATCAATCATATGGATTCCGTTCCTCACCTTCCGGATTCGCTAAATCATTTGCCGCCTCGGCACCTTTGGGATTGTCCGAAAGCTACTCTGCCGCACCCGCACCGGAAGTTGAATCAAAACTTGAAGATACGGACTTCCCGCCCTTAGGTTTAGCCAGAGCTCAGCTTCATGAAACCTACATAATATCCCAAACCAAAGACGGGATAATCATTGTCGACCAACACGCTGCCCACGAACGGCTTACCTATGAAAAAATCCGTTCCGAAGAAGGAAACTCTAGCCAGCTTCTTCTATCACCTGAAGTTATCAACCTAACCGACTCGGAAATAAGCAATATTTTATCTTACCAAGATGACCTTGCCAAAACCGGACTGATGATAGAAGAGTTCGGTTCCGGTGCAATTGTCGTCCGAGCCGTCCCTGCGATTTTAGGCAATCCGGACGTAAACACTTTGATTCGTGATTTATTGGATACCATAGCCGACTTCAGCGGCATTATGTCCTTGGAAGAAAAGATTAAAAACATTTGCGCCAGCATGGCTTGCCACGGTTCCGTCCGTTCGGGAAGACGCCTAAACGGCGCAGAAATGAATGCTCTTTTGCGACAAATGGAAGCCTTCCCGAACTCCGGAGAATGCATTCACGGCCGCCCGACATACATTGAATTAAAATTAAAAGATATTGAGCGCTTGTTTGGAAGACGTTAAAAGAGTAATAAATAATTATATGAACAATAAATATAGATAAATTAAGGATAAAAACATGGCTAAACATTTAATCACCAGTGCCCTTCCCTACATTAACGGCATTAAACACCTTGGCAATTTAGTTGGTTCTTTGCTTCCTGCGGACGTATCTGCCCGTTTCTTCCGCCAAGTCGGGCATGAAGTTCTGTTTATCTGCGCCACTGATGAGCATGGCACACCGGCAGAGCTTGCCGCTTTGGAAAAAGGTCAGGACGTAGAAACTTTTTGTAATGAGCAATACGAAGTCCAAAAAGACATTTACGAGCGTTTTGGCTTATCCTTTGACCACTTTGGCCGCACTTCAAGACCTCAGAACGAAGAACTCACCCAACATATGTGCGAAGTTCTCAGCGAAAACGGCTACATTACGGAACGCACGGTAAAACAAGTATATTCTCCGGCAGACGGCCGCTTTTTACCGGACCGCTATGTTGAAGGTACCTGCCCGTTCTGCGGCTATGAAAAAGCCCGTGGCGACCAGTGCGAAAACTGTACCCATTTATTAGACCCCACCGATTTATTAAACCCGCATTCGGCAATATCGGGGAGTAAAGATTTGGAAATCAGAGACTCAAAGCACCTGTTCCTTCAGCTTCCGAAACTTTCCGATGACGTTGCCAAATGGGTCGCAGACAAGAAAAACACTTGGTCATCATTGGTTTATTCCATTGCTAACAAATGGCTTAAGGAAGGTTTGCAGGAACGTTGCATTACCCGAGACTTGCAATGGGGCATTCCCGTAAACCGCCCAGGATTTGAAGGCAAAGTTTTCTATGTTTGGTTTGACGCACCGATAGGTTACATATCCGCCACCAAAGAATGGTCGGATATAGATCCCGACAACCGAGACTGGCAAGATTGGTGGTATGACGCCGACGACGTTATTTATACGGAGTTTATGGCAAAGGATAACATACCTTTCCACACCGTAACTTTCCCTGCCTGTTTAATCGGCTCCGGCGAACCGTGGAAGAAAGTAGACTTCTTAAAAGGCTTTAACTGGCTTACCTATTACGGAGGCAAGTTCTCCACCAGTCAGAAACGAGGCGTCTTTACCGACCAAGCTTTGGACGAGTTTCCTGCTGACTATTGGCGTTATTGGCTTATGGCCAACGCTCCCGAAAGTTCAGATTCAAGCTTCACGTTTGACAGCTTTGCCGGCACGATAAACAAAGACTTAAACGACACGCTTGGCAACTTTATCAACCGCATAACCAAAATAGCTTTAAACAATTTTGGCGAAGAAATCCCCTCCGGAGGAGACTTTTCGGCAGAGGAAGAAGAACTTGCCAAACGTTTAAATACTCTTATTGCCTCTTATACCTCTAACCTTGGCAAGCTGTCTTTCCGCAAAGCTTTAGCGGATTTGCGCTCTATCTGGGTAGAAGGCAACAACTATGTAACCTTGACCGAGCCTTGGAAAGTCGTCAAAACCGACAAAGAACGAGCCGCCGTTATCTTGCGCACCTGCTTTAACTTAATGCGGATTTTTGCGGTTTTATCTTACCCAATCATTCCGGCAACCAGTGAAAAGATACTGGCGTCCTTAGGAATTGCCACCGAAAACCCCGGTTGGATAAGCGAAGACACCGCCGCAGAACTTCAAACTATCAAAGGCGGCGAAAAATATACTCCTCTGGAGCCTTTATTCAGTAAAATAACTCCGGAAAGGATTGATGAACTAACCGCCAAATACGGCAAAGAAGAAACGGTTTAACCTTTTCATAATGCGCTTTGTTTAAAAGCGCATTATTTATTTGTATTGTCAGCACCCTCTAAATCATCTAAGCTTACCCTATTCGGCATTATACCGCCGGATAGGGAATAACAAACCCTTCATAGTGTATTTTAAAGAACTCCCATGACTGGGAGGCAAAGGAATAAGTGTATACGAATACTTTGCGCCGACACTATGCGGATTTGTTACTCCCAGCCGCCTTTAAGGCAAATAAGCATACTTATATCATGGGAGCAAACCGATGAACCGTACTCAAAAAGGCAGCCTTAGTATTGAAGCACTTGTTATGTTAGGGCTGATAGCTTCACTAACTCCGGTATTATATAAGCACGTTACCGACCGCCACGAAGATATAGACAACATCAACGAAGCCAACACCTTACTTTTATTAAAGAATGCCGCCACGGAATATATTGCGGATAAAAAGGAAAGCATTACGATAGGCACAACGGTTCTTGAGCCAACGGATATCGGTGTAGAGATTAC
>JAFWAG010000062.1 GCA_017507765.1 Alphaproteobacteria bacterium
GTAATCTCTACACCGATATCCGTTGGCTCAAGAACCGTTGTGCCTATCGTAATGCTTTCCTTTTTATCCGCAATATATTCCGTGGCGGCATTCTTTAATAAAAGTAAGGTGTTGGCTTCGTTGATGTTGTCTATATCTTCGCGGCGGTCGGTAACGTGCTTATATAATACCGGAGTTAGTGAAGCTATCAGACCTAACATGATTATTGCTTCAACTGTAAGGCTACCTTTTTGAGTACGGTTCATCGGTTTGCTCCTCTTTAAATGACTGGGAGCTAGAACACCGCACAAAATCGGCACAAGGTTTTTAATACTAAGTATCTGGACATGACCTTGTCTCCCAGACATTCTGGAAAAACAAAGCATTACCTTTGACTATCGTTTTTGTGTGGGCGTTCTAATTCCCATCTTTGCCTTATCGAACAAAGATGGAAAAAGTATATAAATAAAATATCGGCAAAACAACCATAAAACAGAAGGGCTTATATCTCTTGCCAATGAAGGTGTAAAAGGGCGGCGGTTTTGTCGCTTCCTTTGATGCTCAGCTGATGAAAAGTTTCCAAACCGGAAATCATGCTTTGCGCGCTGAGAGTTTCTCCTAATTTGGTTTCATTTTTAAAGTTAATGGCTATTTCGGACGGGATTTTGCCTTGGCGAAAATCACTTGGTACCGAGTCCAAAGCAAAAGCCGGATAAACCGCATTGTTTACGTGCTGATTGACGTCTAAGTCATCATAGCGGGTGGTAAGCTCGGTAACAAAGTCAACGTGCTCCGGTGGCTGTATTTTGGGAAAATCCGGCGGCAGAACGTGCTCGTCTATGGTGTTAAAATCAGGCATGATTTTCTTATAAACCAACGGCTTTTTAGTGGCGATATCAATTAAAACCCACCGGCTGGTTGCGAAAATCATATCTTTGCCGTCTTTGTCGGTTACCCGAAAATCTCTTATCCCGTAAAGAGGTGTACCTGCACTTGGCCAGGTTTCTATGGTCAAATTGTCGCCACGATGCGGAAAAGCCAGAAACTTTACCCGATAGTCAACGGCTATCCACCCAATGTTGTGTTCGGTAAGATAATCATAACCAATCGCTGCGCTTTCAATGTTTGCTTCGGCAGCAGATTGGAAAAAATTGAATAAAGCCGAAATCTTTAAATGGTCGTTCGGATCGCATTCATAAGTACGAACTTGATAAGATAATTTCTGTTTCTTTAAGGAAAGAGCCATCTTCTTTTTGCCTTTTACTTTTGGATTAGCAAAGATTCTTAACGAATAAGCAGATTTTTGCAAGAAATTGCTTAAACTTTTTATGATTTTAAACGATAGAAATGATGTATGAAAATGGATTTAAGTTTAATAAGTTAAACTTAAAATAAAAAAACATAAAATAAGTTTATTTTTGTCGTTTTTCTATACTTAGATTGAAAAATGTTTGGGGAAATATAGTTTATTATGGTGCCGGCGAGGGGACTCGAACCACCGACCTACTGATTACGAATCAGTTACTCTACCAACTGAGCTACGCCGGCACAATTTTTTAGAAGAAGTATTCATATACATTTTTTACACAAAGTGCAAGAAAACTTTATTGATACCGTAATGCTTCTATCGGATCCAGTTTCATCGCTTTGTAGGCAGGAATAATACCGGAAAGAACGCCGACAATAACCGCTACGCTGAACGACAGGATAATAGGCCAGATAGAAATAGGTACTTTGTATTCCATAATATAGCCGACAATCTGTGATGTGGTGATGCCGATAAACAAGCCTAAGATACTGCCCATAAAGGAAATCATTATGGATTCCGTAAGGAATTGCAGCATTATCCAACGGTTTTCTGCGCCCAAGGCTTTGCGGATACCGATTTCCCGTGTGCGTTCGGTTACGGAAACCAACATCATGTTCATAATGCCGATACTGCCGACTATCAAAGAAATTGAAGCAATGGCGGCAAGCAAGATGGATAAAACCAAGCCGACGGTTTTAATCGTATTTACCATGGCGGTCATATTCATAACTTCAAAGTCGTCATCGTGTCCTTCTTTGATGTTATGACGGGAGCGAAGGAGCATTTTTACCCGATTGGCGGCGGCTTCTAAGTCTTCGTCGTCGGCGACTTTAATATAGCCGAAGTGGACTCTGTCCGGAATGCGGGAGCCTTGAATTCTTTGGCGTACCGTTGTGTAGGGCATTAAAATAACATCGTCTTGGTCGTTACCCATTAAATCTTGTCCTTTGGAGGCAAGCAAGCCGACAACTTTAAACGGGACGTTTTTAATGCGTATGGTTTGACCGACCGGATCAGCAAAACCAAATAATTCATTAGCGGTGGTGGAACCGATAAGAACATAGGGAGAGGCGGATTTAACGTCTTTTTCCGTAAAGGGTTCGCCACGTTCTATTTCCCATTTATTTACCGTAATTAAGTCCGGAGTAGTGCCGCGAATGGATACCGCCCAGTTGTTGGCTCCGTAAACACCTTGTGCCGTTGCTCTGACTATCGGAGCGGCAGCTTCGACACCTCGTAAGGTTTTGGTCGCTTCTACGTCGGCGGCAGTTATAGAGGGACGCTGGCCGCTTTTTATGCCCGAAGTAACAACAAAAGACGGGTGAATCATTAAAAGATTGCCGCCCATAGAGGCAAAACTGTTGTTAATTACCAAGGATACCGTTTGACCGGCGGCAACCATCATGACTACCGCACTGACACCAATGATAATGCCTAAGGTGGTTAAAAAACTCCGGAGCTTGTGCGAAGAAAGAGAAAGCCAAGCTTCTTTGATAATCAGCCATATCATGACGTTCTCTCCATATAAGCACGGACGCTGCCGTCGTATTCTTTTTGGCCGTCGCTTATCCGAATAAGGCGGTCGGCATACATTGCTACGTCCGGTTCGTGGGTGACCAAAACAATGGTTTTGCCGTCTTTGTTAAGTTCGGTAAACAAGGTCATTATTTCATCACTGGTTTTACTGTCCAGATTACCGGTCGGTTCGTCCGCAAATATTATCTGCGGTTCGTTTACCAAAGCTCTGGCAATGGCTACTCTTTGCTGCATACCACCGGAAAGTTGGTTCGGCATACGGTCTTCATAGCCGTCAAGATTCATCTTGCGGATATAAACCATGGCTCTTTCCCGCCGATAAGCATCGTTCTTTCCGGCGTAAATCAAGGGAAGTGAAACATTGTCGGCAATGGAACGCCGCATTAAAAGATTGAAGTTTTGAAAAACAAAACCGATTTTAGAGTTACGGACGGCGGCAAGCTGATTGTCGTTTAAGCCGGAAACTTCTTTGCCGTCAAGGACATAGGAGCCTTCTGTCGGGCGGTCAAGACAGCCCAAGATGTTCATAAGGGTAGATTTGCCGGAACCGGAAGGACCCATAATTGCGACAAACTCTCCTTTTTGGACGGAAAAGTTTACGTCTTTAAGAACCTTTTGTTCCAAGCCTCCGTCCATAAAATAGCTTTTATAAAGGCGGCTGATGTCAATTACGTTTCCCATTGGCTTTTCCTTTGCCGACTACATACGAGGAGGGTGGTTTTTACCGGACTTTTTCACACCGCTTTCAATGTATTCGGAAATGATTTTTTCCCCTTCGTTTAAGCCGGAAAGAACCTCGGTAAAGCTGTCATCGGAAAGACCGGTGGTGATGACAACAGGGTCAATCTTATTACCGTTTAATTTGTAAACTACGGCTTCTTCGTATTTCAATCCGGAAGGCGGACGGGACGATACATAGCTGCGAAGATTGGGCGGAAGCTTAAATTGCAAGGCGCTTTTTGGAATAACGGGAACGTTTTCCTTCTTATCTACGCTGATATTTACGAAAGCCGTCATGCCGGGAAGAAGCTGTTTGTTTTGGTTTTCAATGTTGATGATAACCGTATAGATAACAACGTTGGATTCCGTAGACGGATTTAAGCGAATTTGCCCGATTTCACCTTTGAAGGTATGGGCGGGATAAGCATCAACCGTAAACTCTGCCGCCATGCCGCTTTTTATCATACCGATATCTGCTTCGGAAATGCTGGTTTCTATCTGCATTTTGGTTAAATCCTCGGCGATTTTAAATAACGTCGGAGTCGAAAGACTGGCGGCTACGGTTTGCCCCACTTCAACTTCTTTGGAAATAATGGTGCCGTCAACCGGAGAGGTTATCCGAGCATAGCCAAGGTTACGGTTGGATTTATTGGCTGCCGCAACTGCCGAGTCATATGCGTATTGAGCATTCGCAAGGGCAATTTCGTATTCTTTAAGCTCGGTTTGGGAAATATAGCCTTCTTTGAACAGCTTTTGATTCCGCTGGAAATTAAGTTTCGCAATTTTAAGCTTGGAAGAAGCCGTGTTAAGGTTGGATTGCTTTTCTTTGGCGTCTTCGCTTAAAAGGTATTTATCCAAAGAGGCAATAAGCTGTCCTTCTTTTACTTCGTCGTTATAATCAACAAATATTTCTTCGATAATGCCGGAAACTTGGGTGCCGACTTCAACAACGTTGCGAGGTTCTATCGTGCCGGACGAGGAAATCTGTTTATGGACAGAGCCTTTTTCAACTTTGACCATGTCAAGCTTGCCGGATATGTCGTCTTTTGCCGGTTTGTAGTAAAAGAAATAAGCAGAGGCTCCGGCGATACCAAGGATAATCAGCAGAATTAAAATCTTTTTCATGTTATATCTCCATACTGCCAACTGAGCGTAGCAAATCGTTTTTGGTTAAAAGAAGATTGTAAAGCGCAGAGGTCTTTTCTTTGCGAGCTTCCGCCAGTTTGTATTGGGCGTTCAAAAGGTCAATAATGTTGCCTTTACCAGCTTTATAAGCCCCCATGGCTACACGTTCGTTTTCTTCGGCACTGGCAAAAAGCTTTTGGGTTATTTCGTAGTTTTTAATGCCAGTGTTATAGTTTTGATAGCTTTTCCAAACATCAAGGCGAACAGCGCTTTCACTTTCCGCAACTCTGGCTTTCGCACTTTCATAATTATAACGCTGCTTCGTGATGTTATAGGTGTTGCTGAAGCCCGTGAATAAAGGAACGCTTAATTTTACGCCGATGCTGCTGTTATACATCTGGCGATTGTCATCAACGTTGTCGTCTATGCCAAGGCCTCCGGTTAAAGAGATGCTTGGATAATCGCCGGCTTTGGCTTTTTCCAAAGAGGCGGCAGAAGCTTCCATGGTAGCTTTTTGCGACTGTATGTCTTGCCGTTTGGCTAAAGCTTGCGTGATGAGTTCTTCAATTTCACCCGTAAACTTGCCGTCGTCAGGATTTATTTGGATTTCTTGTAAATCCAAATCCGTATAGGCAGGAAGGTTTAAAATCTCTGCCAATTCGCCTTTGGTCTTGGCAAGAGCGTTGAATGCTTCGGTCGTGGAAAGCTGGCTTTGAGCGTACGATGTTTCCGCCTGTAATTTATCGCTTAGCCGCACAAGCCCAAGGTCAAAGCGTTTTGAAGCTATTTCATAAGATTTATGAAAAGTTTCTTCGTTTACCATGGCACTGTTTAAGATTTCACGGGCAGATAAAAGGTTATAGTAAGCGTTGATAACGGCAAAAACCGTGTCTTGCATGGCTTGATTGCGGGAGAAGTTAGCGGCTTCCAGATTCTTTTTGGTAATGTTTACATCAGCTTCACGGCCGCCAAAATCATATAAAAGCCAAGAAAGAGATAAAGAGGCTCCCGCAGATGTAGAGTTTTGGCTTCCGCCGCCCCCTTCCTTCGTGTTGCTGTATCCGGCGTCCGCATTGCCGGTTATGTTCGGAAGATAGGAAGATAAAGAGGCTCCGTAATTGGCGGCAGAGGCTTTGGCTTCCATATAACTGCGGTTAAGGGAGGGATTGTTGCAAAGGGCAATGTCGACTAGGTCCGTTAAGGATAGCGAAAGATTGTTGATACCTTCTTTTAAGCATTTTTTCGGAGTGTCGGCGTTGCTTAAAACCTCAAATGGGTCTGAAGGTGGCGTGCTTTCTCCCTCTGCCGCACAGACATCAAAAGTACCGGCAAAAAATAAAAAAAGCGGGAGAAGAAAAAAAGCCTTTTGCATGATAGTTATCCCGATAGTTTTTTAAGTATTTAAAAGTACAAAAACATAGTTAATAAAACGTAAGCTCTAACCCTTTAAACGAAGAAACATGAAGTTTAGTTCAAAATTATTTTTATAAAAAACTCCCGGCTCTATAGAACCGGGAGAAAAAAGGGAAAATCCGGCGTTAAAATAAAATATTTACGCCGCCGGAAACGTGCATAAGCGTTTTTATGCCGGCTTTGCGAAGAGCTTCTTCGTTGATAAGCGATGAGTTGTTTATACCTATCCGGTATTTATGATTTTTTAAATCCGTTACCGAAGTGATGTTTAAAGCTCCGCCAAGGCCGTCAACAATGCTTTCCGGCAAAAAGTCGGGTTTGGGAAAGATGTATTCATCGTCTCCGTCTTGGGAGGTTTTTAAATACTCTTCCATGTCGCTTTTAAGGTTTTCCGACAAAGTGCCGAAAATAGCCTGAACATTGTTGCCGATTTCGACTACACCGGTTGCACCAAGTTCTTTTAAGCGGTCTTTGTTGACTTTGCTGACGTCATTGACTCCAAGGCGCAAGCGGGTAATGCAGGCGTCCAAAGAGGCAATGTTCTGTTTGCCGCCAAAGGCTTGAACCAGACTGTGTCCCATTTCCAGTTTGTCCTGCGGCGTGTTCGCCGGCAACATCTCTTCCGAGGCGGTCAAAAGGAGGTCTTCTCTGCCCGGAGTCTGTAGCTTTAAGAGCTTGATAAGGGCGGTAAAGACAACAAAGTACAGTACGGCGTAACAAGGTCCTAAGATAAAGACAAGCCATGGTTTGGTATCTATGGCATAATAGAGGACAAAGTCGATGGCGCCTTGCGAGAAGGTATAGCCGATATGGGCGTCCATAATGTTCATAAGCGCAAACGCCGTGCCAGTCATAATGGCGTGGACAAAGTACAGCAAAGGTGCCGCAAACAAGAAAGAAAACTCTAATGGTTCGGTGATACCGGTTAAGAATGCGGTTAAAGCCGCAGAAACCATTATGCTTCCTACCCGTACGCGATTTTCCGGCTTTGCGGCTCGCCAAATGGCAAAGGCGGCTGCCGGAAGTCCGAACATTTTAATCAAAAATCCGCCGCTTAAGATACCGGCAGTCGGGTCGCCGGCAAAAAAGCGGTTGATGTCTCCGTGAATGATTTTGCCCGCCGGAGTAACATATTCGCCGATTTCAAAGAAGAATGGCGCATTCCAGATGTGATGCAGGCCAAACGGAAGCAAAAGTCTTTCAATGAAGCCATAGGTAGCTCCTGCTAATGCCGGATTGGAATAGGCTGCCCAGTGAGAGAACGTATCAATATAAGACTGTATCGGAGGCCAGATAATGCTTAAAACTACGCCAAGGGCAATGGCGGCAAAGCAAGTTACAATGGGTACAAAGCGTTTGCCGGCAAAGAAGCCTAAGTACGGAGGAAGGTTTATCCGATAGTATTTATTAAACATAAAGCCTGCGATACAGCCGATAAAGATGCCTCCGAAAACTCCGGTTTGAATGGTTTTAATACCGTCGACTTCGGAAATAATCTTTTGCGCAAAAGCGGCGTCATAGCCAAACATTTCGGAAATAAGCCCCAAGGTTCCGGTGTTTGTGTACCAGAAAATATCTGCCATAACTCCCATGGTGGCTTGTAAAACCAAAAATCCGCAGACCGAAGCCAAAGCTGCTGCTCCGTCGTTGTCGGTAAGGCCAAGAGCCGTGCCTATCGCAAAAATAAGCGGCATATTATCAAAGATAACACTTCCGCTGGTTGCCATGACTTGGGGAATAACGTCCGGAATCCAAGCTATCTGGGCGTTAAGTATGCCTGTGCCGACGCCAAGAAGAATACCGGCAACCGGTAAAACCGCTACCGGAAGCATTAAGGATTTGCCGATTTTTTGCAGAAATGTAAAAATAACTTTTCCCATTTTCTTTATCCTTTTTCTGATTTTAATGCGCAAATACGCTGTGAAGTTTTTCCCGAACGGCTGTTGCAGTCGGCAGTTCCAAGACTTCACCTGCTAATTTTTGCGAGTCTTTGAAGCTAAGTTTGCGGATTTTTTCCTTTACCAACGGAATGGACGGCGGAACAACGCTTAATTCGTCAACTCCAAGGCCAAGTAAAAGCGGTACGGCGGTTAAATCGCCGGCTAAGCCGCCGCATACGCCGACAAATCTGCCGTGTTTATGAGCGTCTTCGACGGTTTTGTGAATTAAACGCAAAACCGCAGGGTGAAGGCCGTCGGCAATTTTTGCCAATGCCGGATTGCCTCGGTCCATGGCCAGAGTGTATTGGGTTAAATCATTGGTTCCCAACGAGAAAAAGTCGGCAAATTCGGAAAACTCTTCAACCATAAGGGCCGCAGAGGGTACTTCAATCATAATGCCGATTTTGACGCTTAAATCTTTATTTAAAGCGGCTTTTTCTTCTTCAACCATGGCTTTGGCTTCTTGGAGTTCTTTTATCCGGCTGACCATGGGAAACATAATATGCAGGTTGGAAAAAGAAGCTGCGTTTAGAATGGCTCGTATCTGAGAGCGGAAAAGCTCCGGACGGGCAAGGCATAAACGAATGCCCCGTACACCAAGGAAAGGGTTATCTTCGGTTGGCATATCCAAGTATGGAAGATGCTTGTCTCCGCCTACGTCCAAAGTGCGGATAATAAGCTTTTTATCTTTGCCAAGGGCTTTGGCAATGCTTTGATAGGCTTCGGATTGTTCTTGTTCGCTTGGGGCTTCGTTGCGGTTTAAAAATAAAAACTCTGAACGCAAAAGACCTACGCCTTCGCCGCCAAGCTTTAAGACGTCAAAAACGTCATTGACAGAGCCGACATTGCCGCCGACTTCTATCCGCTTGCCGTCAGTCGTTACGGCAGGTTTGCCGGCATCGGCAAGGTTTGCAGCATAGTGCTGACGTTCTTCTTCTCTGGCGGTTTTGGTTTGGGAAACTTCGGCTTTTGAAGGTTTAAGTTTCAGGGTTCCTTCGGTGCCGTTGATAATGGCTTGGGTGCCTTCCGGAACGGTTAAAACTTCTTCATCGGCGCCGGTAATCGCCGGAATGCCAAGCGTCCGAGCCAGAATTGAAACATGGGAAGTTGCTCCGCCATGCGTGGTGCAGATACCGGCAATTTTATCCTTATCTAATTGAGCTGTATCCGAAGGTGTGAGTTCTTCGGCAACAATAATTGCGTCCTTCGGAATGCTTAGAGGAGAGGTGTCGTTGCCGCTTAAAAGTTTAAGCACCCGCTTGCCAACGTCCCGTAAATCAGTCGCACGGCCGGAAAGAAGTTCATTGTTAAGTTCGGTAAGCTTTTTGGCTTGCTCTGATACGGCGTGATGCCAAGCGTATTCTGCGCTTTTGCCGTCGTTGATAAGATTATAGGCATCTTTGCGCAGTTCCGGATCAGAAAGAAGTTCTTGATGCGCACGGAAAATATCCGCTTTATCTGCGCTGACTTTCCGGCTCATGGAATTATAAACATCTTCTAATTCTTCTTCGGCTTGGCTGAGGGCGGTGTTTAAACGCTCGACTTCTTTTTGCGGATTGGCGGCATCTTCACGGTATTGTATATTTTCTTCGGCAAGTTGGTGGATAAAGCCTACGGCGATACCGTCTGAAGCTCCTATGCCGTTGATTAAGTCGGAGGAGGATTTAGAGGCGGCGGAAGTTTTTTTGTCCTCTTTAATATCACATTTGGGGGCGGGTTTAGTTTCGCTTTCGCCTAAGCCTTCTTCGATTAATGGAATGAGGAAAAACAATGCTTCTTCGGAGTCGTTTCCTTCTGCTTCCAGTTTGATTTTGGCGTTGTGGCCGATGTTAAGGCTCATAATAGAGGTAACGCTTTTGGCGTTTGCGGATTTATCGCCTAAAATAACGTTTATATCCGAAGTAAACTTTTTGGCTTCGGTAGCTAAAAGCGCGGCGGGACGAGCGTGGAAGCCTGTCGGGTTTGTTACCGTGATAGCCCAAGAAGTGGCTTTTTTCTGTTCTTTGGTTGCGGTTTGGGCGGCGATTTTGTCGCTTGCCGTTACCGTAAGAATAATATCTTCGCCGACGGTAACTTGTTTGCCGGCTTCACTTTTTAACGTTAATTCTTTGTCCGGAGAGGTAACAATAATCTCGGTCAGAACGCTTTTGGCCTGTTTGGAAAGGTAAGCAAAATCAAACTCGATTAAAGGGTCGCCGATTTTAACGTCTTTGCCCTCGGCCGTTTTAAGAGTGAAGCCTTTGCCTTTGAACTCTACCGTGTCGAGTCCGATATGCATTAAAACGTCTATGCCTTCTTCGCTTTTTAACGTAAGCGCATGGTGCGAGGGGTGAATGTTCGTAACTTTTCCCGCACAGGGAGCTTTTAAAATGTCGCTTTCCGGTTTAAGGGAAATGCCGTCACCAACAAGTTTCTGCGCAAATACCTCATCGGGAACGTCGCTTAGGGAAACCGTAGTGCCGCTTAGCGGGGCATATAAAACCAGACTGATATCTTTGGTGTCTTTTGTCATAAGCAAGCTCCTTTGTCTTATTTAAAGTTATGTATTTATTTGCTTATTTTTTTATAAATCCGAGCTTAAAGCTATCTATCCGTTGGATTATGTTGCAACGGGGTTATAACGTCTTATCAAGATAGATTTTAATAAGTCCGCCTTCGTTGATAAGCGGGGGAAAGATTTGCGGAATAACCATTCCCAAAAGCCCAAAGGTTAAAACAACGGTGAAAAGCAATACGCCAAGTTCAATTTTTTTACTGTTGTTAAGAGTCATTTTTTCCTCTCTTTCGCTTTAATCATTTGGAAAAAGAGCGCAGGCAAACCTTAGGAAAAGATTTGCCGTTGCTCTTTGTTCTTTCGGGTTGTTATTTGGTCTGAGGACCTAAAGTTTCCACAACAAAGGTTGCTTCTTCCAATGCCCATGCTTGTTCCGGTGCGGAAAGGCTTTCAAGCTTTGCTTTTTTCTTGGCAAAGAAGTCTTTCTTCTTTTCATCGGAAAGATTTAACATCTTTTCGGCACGCTCTTTTTTCCACTTTTTCCATTCTTCGGAAGTTTTCTTCTTGTGGTGCTTTCTCCATTCTTTGGCTGCCGGACAATCACAAGGCGGCTGAGCGATTATAACTTCGTCTTCTTCTACCAAAATGGCGGTGGGAGAAGGATTGCCTTGGGCAGACATGGGGACACGGTTCGGAGACTTTGGCACTACCGGAGAGGAATCCGCAGCTAAAGCGCCGGAAATGCTGAAAATGCCGCCAACGGCGATTAAAGAAAAGGTCTTAATTACGCTGTTCATTTTTTTACTCCTTTATGCTTTGAAGGTTAATCACAACCACTTTTCAAAGGTTGTAAAAAATACGATAAGCATTCCGGAAGAATTGGCTATATAGCATATTTGATTAGATATTTGTTAATAAAAAGAAGGTATGATGCATAACGGTTAATAGTATAAATCTTTGTTGGTAAGGATAATAATGGCTCATATTCCTCCTTTGATAATCGATTTAGCAATTATTCTTGCTTATGCCGGTATTATTACTTTGATTTTTAAGTGGATAAAACAACCGGTAGTGTTGGGTTATGTAATCGCCGGAATATTCGCCGGTCCATATTTCGATTTCCTGCCGTCGGTTACCGATAATGATAATATTACTATATGGGCGGAAATAGGCGTTATCTTTCTGTTGTTCGGCTTGGGACTGGAGTTTAGTTTTAAGAAAATCGTCAATGTCGGAAAAGCCGCAATTATAACCGCAACAACAAATATCCTTTTTATGCTGATAATCGGCTATAACGTCGGGCTTTTGTTGGGCTGGACGGCGATAGACAGTATCTTTTTGGGCGGTATGCTTTCGATGTCGTCGACAACGATTATTATTAAAGCCTTTGAAGATTTGGGATTAAAAAAGCAAAAGTTTACGACTTTGGTTTTCGGCGTGTTGGTGGTGGAAGATGTGGTCGGAATCCTTCTGCTCGTCTTATTACCGACAATCGCTTTAAGTAAGAATGTGGATCAGGTGCAATTGCTTGAAAGCAGTTTGAAGCTGTTCTTCTTCTTGGCGCTTTGGTTTGTGGTGGGAATATATCTGGTTCCAACCTTTATGAAGAAAATTGACCGCTTCCTTAACGATGAAATGCTGTTAATCGTTTCGGTCGCTTTGTGTCTGGGAATGGTGTTCTTGGCGACTACCGCCGGATTTTCGGTGGCTTTGGGAGCTTTTATCATGGGTTCTATTCTTGCCGAAAGCAATGTGGTGGAACGAATTGAACAGGTCATTAAACCGGTAAGAGATTTGTTCGGAGCCATATTCTTTGTATCTGTCGGAATGATGGTGAATCCGGAAATGTTTGTTCAATATGCCGGACCGATATTGTTGATTACCTTGATTGTGATTGTCGGAAAGGTTTTCTTTTCCTGTTTGGGATTTATGCTTTCATCTCAACCCTTAAAAACCTCGATTCATTGCGGGTTTAGTTTGGCACAAGTCGGCGAATTCGCCTTTATTATTGCGGCGCTTGGTATGAGCATCGGCGTTTTGAGCGATTTTGTTTATCCGATTATTGTGGCGGTTTCCGTAATTACAACCTTTACAACGCCGCTGATGATAAAATCGGCTGACCCTGTATATGATAAGATAAATGCGATTTTGCCAAAGTCGTGGAAGGAGTTTTTAAACCGTCATACTTCTTCTGCTCCCGAAACCAGAAGCGAAAAAAGTAATTGGCAGCGTTTGTTTAAAATGTATTTCTCCCGCTTGTTCTTATTCTCTATCGTCTTGGTCGGAATTATGTATATTTCCTTTACCATTTTGCAGCCGATAGTGCAGGAAAAAATCCCCGGATTGGAAGGAAGAATAGCGCTTACTTCAATTACTCTTTTGTTTATGGCTCCGTTCTTGCGTGCTTTGTTGTTAAGCCGGAATAATATGCCGGAACTTTTCTTTACTTTGTGGTTGGAAAAGAAGACTAACCGTTTGCCTTTGATTATGTTGATGAGTTTTCGTATTGTCATTGCCGCTTTCTTTGTCATGGTGGTGGTGCATCAGCTTTTAACCATTCATTCCGGAGTCATTATTGCTCTGGTTCTGCTGACGTTAGTGGTTTTGTCTCGTTCTCGTTGGCTGTTTAGTCAGTACATGAAAATTGAAACTCAGTTCTTGATGAACCTGAACCGGAAACAAGTAGAGCATCAGCAGGAAACTATGAACAGCAGTGACAGCAGGGTTGCTGATGATGAAGAATGGTTGGACAGCAGTTTGGTGGTCGCTCAGTTTAGAGTTACGGATAATTCCGAGTGTGCCGAAAAGCTGCTCTCGGAACTGCTTTTCAGAGAACATTATGCAATTAACGTCTTTAAAATAATCAGAGACCGGCATTATATAGACGTTCCAAGGGGAGTCGAAAAAATATCCGCCGGAGATGTTTTGCTTGTTGTCGGTACGGAAAAGCAAATGCGCCGCTTTAAAATCGCAATGACCCCCAAAGGAGTTGTAGAGGAAGCAATTGCCGATACCGAAGATTATGTAATAAGTCTGCGGGAATATATTTTAAATCAAGAAAAATACAGCGGCAGAAATGATGCAATTTTATTGTGCTGTGCCATTCCGGTTGAGGAGGCTTCGAGTCTTGCCGGAAACAGTATAAATGCTTCGGATATTCGGGGAAAAACGAAAAGCTTGGTTGTCGGGGTGGAACGTAAGTCGTCCTTGTTCGTTAATCCGGAAATATCCTTTGTATTTAAAGAAGGCGATTTAATCTGGATGGTGGGCGAGCAAAAAGTTATCAGTCAAGACGTCTGCCGTGAAATGCTTTTGCAAAGTAAATCTGCGTGAAAATGTTTATAAAGCCGGTGGTAAAAGATTGCGTTTAAAGCTCATGCTTTGCCACCGCTTGGCAATCCAATCGACAGTTTCCGCCGGATAGTTGCGGGATATTTCCGCAGTGGTTTTTTGCTTGTCCAAAAGCTCTGCCAGTACCGAGTCCAGTAAAGGATAGGGCGGCAGGGTGTCTTCATCTTTTTGCCCGATGGCAAGTTCGGCGGACGGAGCGCGGGAAATAATTCCTTCCGGAATAATCGGCGATACGGTATTGCGCCAATTTGCCAGTTCATAAACTTCGGTTTTATAAAGATTGCCGATAGGGCAGAGACCGCCGACGGTGTCTCCGTAAAGAGTGCAATAACCCATGGCAATTTCGGAACGATTGCTGCAACACAAAGTCAGCCAGTTATACTGGTTGGAAAATGCCATTAAAATATTGCCTCGTATGCGGGCTTGAATGTTTTCGGTTACTATGGGCTGAACCGAAGTAAAGAAAGCGGCAAAAGTTTGATTATAAGTATCGGCAAGTTCCTGTATCGGCACAGTACGGAAATCTATACCTAAGTTTTTTGCCATTTCAGAGGCAAGTTCTTTGCTTAAATCAGAGGTGTTCTTGCTTGGCATCATCAGGCAATGCACTTTGTCTTTGCCTAAGGCATCGGCGGCTAAAGCGGTGACAACTGCGGAGTCTATGCCACCGGAAAGGCCGATTAAAACGTCGCTAAAGCCTCTGGTGGCTATAAAATCATGAAAATCCTTTGTTAAAGAATGCCATTTGGTTTCCGGATTCATTTGCTTTTATCCCTTATTTTTCTTCGTCTTTAATGGTGTAAACGGCGTCGATAACGTCAGGTTCTTTCTTTGCTTTCTTGTTCATTATTCGAAAGCCTCTAAACGAAAAAGATACGCCGAATAAAAGTAAAATGCCGTATAAAATATAAGGCCAGAAAAATAAAATAAGTGATGCCCAGATAGGCCAACCCCACACTTCAACCGCGCCGTATACTCCGGCAAGAGGGCCAATCGCCGGAATGAACAGTAAAAGCAAGGCGGCAAATAAAGCAAAAATCCAATGAAGACCAAAGAAATGTAAAATACCGTCAACAGAAGCAACAATTTGCAACAGAGAAACAAGCAAATAAGAAATAATAAAAAGCAAAAGCAAAGCAATGCGCTTATCCATAATCTTAGCCCTTTAAAGAAGTAAGCATTATTCTTTTATAAAGTTGTTATTCTTTTTTTATATCCTTGTCATTTGTTTTTTTCGCATCGGTATCATGCTTTTCGCTTTTCTGGGGAGTGATAACAAGCTTTTTAAAGCTTTCCCATGGCGTGTCCGGATAGTTATATTCATTTTCCAGCTTGCTCATAAAGGCGTCTAAAACTTGGATATCTCCGTTGACAGAAGTGCTTAAGTCGCCCATGAACTTGACAATTTCGCCGTTGACAATGGTTAAGGCGTTACTGTCATTGTCGGTAAGAGCTAGGTTCCTTTCACTTTCCAAAAACCTCATGCGGACAAAAAAGTCCGGATACTTTTTAAACTCGTAAAAAAGCTTGTTTAAAGATTCTATGCGGCGGTAACTTTCGTTGTTTTTGAAAAAAGGCGAGTATTCTAAAAAATTAACCATTTTGGCGTCGGTTTCAACCGCATTGGTGTAGGTCTCTAGATGACTTAAAACAACCGGAAGAGACTGGAAAAAATGCGTGCTGTTTGATTCATAATCACTGTCGGCAAGGTTCCTTTGCATGGTGTGAAGGTTCGTATAAATGTAACTGCTTTGCCGGATTAACGTGTTGAAAAAGTCTTCTTTGGCATAAAAATAACCGACATAAGTCGTACAAAAGGAAACTAAAAGTCCGGAGAAAAAACCGACATTTAAATTGTTCAGCATCTGCATATAAAAGTTTTCTTTGTGGCGGGTAAAAGGAAATACAGCCAACAGCGAAAAACTGACTATCATTAAAATAAATAAGACAACACAAGATATGCGATAGATTTCCATGTTTTTTCTCCCTAATTCAGAAAAAGTTTATAAAAAATCCTTTTCGGGATCAGCTAACTTTTCGATTAGAAAGCCATAAAAGCTTCGATGCGGCGGACGCTTTCATCAATGCGGGAGGCGGAGATGTCTCCGGCTTTAAGGGCGGTTTTGACGGTTTCGTTTACTTGCTCGGGAATGGCGGGGGAGTAGGCAAGCTGGTTGCCAAACAGCAAGATATCTGCGCCGGCTTGGATTGCTTTGATGATAATGTCAGTTTCGGAATAATTGTTTCTTACGGCTCCCATTTGTAAGTCATCGGTTATGACAACTCCGTCAAAGCCTATTTTTTCCCGCAAAAGTCCTGTGATTATTGGCGCAGAAAGCGATGCCGGATTGTTTGGGTCAAGATTGCGGTTAAAAACATGGGCAGCCATAACGGCGGTGTTGGGAAACTCTTTGGTAAGAGTGTAATAAGGCAGAAGTTCATCTTCCTGCCAGTCGGAAGATATGTCGGTAAAGCCAAGGTGAGTATCCGTGCGGGCGCTGCCGTGTCCCGGAAAATGCTTTAAGGCGGTGCGGATACCTTGTTGGTTGTGGGCTTTGATAAACTCTCTGCCATAAGCAATAACGGCGGTCGGGTCAGAACCAAAACTGCGTTCTTTGCCCGATATGGCAGGAGAAATAAAGTCTCGGGAAAGGTCGACTACCGGAGCAAGATTGAAATTAAATCCGGCGCTTTTAAGCTCTGTTGCCAAAGTAGAATATATTTCTTTTGCTTCGGCTAAAGACTTTTGGGAGGCAATGGCTTGGGCAGACGGATAGTCGGTAAAGCCGTTCTTTTTTTGTAAACGCTGGACTTTACCGCCTTCTTGGTCGATTGCCCGTAAAAGACCGGAAAAAGCCTCGGTTTGCTCTTTGGTTTGAAGCGGGTTTGTAAAGTTGTTTTGAAAAAAACATACTCCGCCGACAGAACCGGAATGCACTTGATGCAAAAGATGGTGATTTTCCTTATCCGGAAAACCAACCATGACCATTAAGGCAATTTTGGCATCAAGTGATAACATTTACATACCTTACATACTGTAAGATTTAACTTTAAGTGATTCACGGGCATACAAATCAAAGTTACGGATTTTTTTGTGCGTCCCGTTTATATCAATAGCAATCTTTTTCCATTTGTTGGGATTGGCTAATATGGCTTCTTGCGGCGTGTAATTAGTCAGCAGATGGTGCAAGACTTTGTCGGTTTTACCTTGAGTAGGAGGATTGATTTGCCAAATGAAAAACTCTTGTTCTGCTTTTTCTTCCGGACGGGGAAGAAACTTTTGGATAAGTCCGGTTTTTTCGTCCGCAGATAACGGGCTTGCCGCTAACATAAGCTGAATAAACTTTTCAACTTTTGTGGGCAGGGGGACTGCTTCTGCTAAAATCAGGCGAGCCTTAATAACCCGTTCGTTGAAAACAAAATCCTTGGCGGCAGTGTTATTTAAACAGCGGAAATCAAAAACATGGATTTGATGAATTGCTTCGTCGGTCAATGGTTCGGAAAGCAAAAAGGAAAGGTCTTTTTTGTCTGTCGGGTTATAGGCAAGAGCATCAACCAAAGCAGAAGAAATAGGCTTCGGTAAAGGCGCAATGTCGCTGAAATAAAGGCGGGCTTTTATCTGTTCTTTGGTTAAAAAAGCACTGGTTTGCGAAAAGTATCGGCGGTCAAAAGCTCGGATACCGTCTTTGACCATTTGGGCAAAATCATCGCTGTTTACCGAAGGGGAAACTTGCATATCTTCTTTGGAGATGATTATAAGCTCGGCAAGAGTTAACTCTCCGTTGGTTAAAGCTTTGAAGTTTTCCTTTACGTCGGTGTACTTTTTATCTTCGTTTTGCTTAAGATAATAGGAAAGCTTTGCAACATACTCGTCGGCTTTTTCTTCCGGAGTCGGTTCTGCGGGCTTTTGGGCAAAGAAGGCTTTAATCCTTCCTAATAATGAAGTTTTTTGTGCGGACATGGTTTTCTCTTAAATATTTTATATTTGGTGAATGTCCCCTATATTGACATATTTATTGCGAAAAATCAATCCCTGTTTTAGCGGTTTGCCGGCATAAATATTCAACTCTGGTGGGGGTGAAAAGAGAGCAATCCCAATACTTTTGCTGATAAAACTCCGGTGTTCTGCCGGTTTTGACGCACTCGCTCTCCGCCATGGATATAATCTGTTCCGGCTTTGCTTGCAAAGAGTTATAGCAAATCGAAACCTTATCCTTCGTAGAGGGACCTATGGTGCCGATAACTCCTGCCTCTCTGCGTGAATCAATGTACGGATTAAATTGACTGCACCCAAAAGTAAATAACAACAAAAATAAAAATATAAGCTTTTTCATAAAAAACTCTCTTAAATTAAAAGAATTGTTCACAATAAGCGAAAATTGCTTTAAATACTATACTAGTTTTGGAATGTATTTTAAGGATTTTTCTATGGCGGATAAAAAATACAGACTGGTAACCCGAAGCGATTTTGACGGATTGGTATGTGCGGTCTTGATGAAAGAAATCGACCTTATTGATGATATTTTATTCGTTCACCCAAAGGATATGCAGGACGGAAAGGTTGATACATCAGATAACGATATAAGCACAAACCTTCCTTATACTCCCGGAATCCATTTGTGCTTTGACCACCATTACAGTGAAACTATCCGAAATGAAGCTCATGAAAATCATATTATTGATGCCGAAGCTCCTTCGGCTGCCAGAGTGGTTTATAACTACTATGGCGGAAAGGAAGTCTTTGCCAATATTTCCGATGATATGATGGCTGCCGTCGATAAAGCCGATATGGCAAAGTTTGACAGGGAAGATATTTTGGATCCGGTTGGTTGGACTTTGTTAAACTTTATTATGGACTCCCGAACCGGACTTGGCCGGCATCACGAGTTTCGGATTTCTAATTACCAGCTGATGATGAAGCTGATAGATTTGTGCCGAAAATGCTCAATCGAAGATGTTTTGAAAGATGCCGATGTTCGGGAAAGAATAGACCTTTATATGGAGCATTATGTTCCTTCTATTGAACAGCTTAAAAGATGCTCTTCCGTACATGGTAATTTGGTCTTAGTTGATTTCTTGGCAGAAGAAAATATCTATGCCGGAAACCGTTTTATGATTTATGCCTTGTATCCGGAAGCCAATGTTTCTATGCACGTTTTGTGGGGCAGAGATAAGGAAAGTATCGTATATGCCGTCGGAAAATCCATAATTAACGATACTTGTAAAACCAATGTCGGAGAGCTGATGTTGCAATACGGCGGAGGCGGTCATATTGCCGCAGGTACTTGTCAGGCATCTTTGGACGATGCGGCTAAAGTTCGTCGGGAGCTTGTTGAAATAATCAATAAAAACGGTTAAAATCGTATGCAGTTTTGCCGAAACTAGGACAATAAAGGATTAGAAAAATGGCAGGTGATAAATATCGGTTGGTTACCAGAAGCGATTTTGATGGGTTGGTAAGCGCTTTGTTGTTAAAAGAGCTAGACTTAATCGACAATATTAAATTCGTTCACCCCAAAGATGTCCAAGACGGGATTATTGAAATAACCGAAAGCGATATTACAACTAATCTGCCTTATTCCCGAGGCGCTCATTACGCTTTTGACCACCATATCAGTGAGCTTGCACGGGTTGGAATCAAAAGCAATTATATGTTAAATCCAACGGCTCCTTCGGCTGCCAGAGTGGTTTGGGACAGCTTCGGCGGAGCAGCAGGTTTTCCAAATATTCCGGAAGAAATTATGAATGCCGTTGATCAGGCAGATTCCGCAAAGTACACAATTGATGAAATTATGAATCCAACCGGTTGGACTTTGTTAAGCTTTATTATGGACGCTAGAACCGGACTTGGTCGTTTCCACAATTTTGCTATTTCCAATTATCAGCTGATGATGGATTTGATTGGGCATTGCCGGAAATATACCGTGGAAGAAATCCTTGCTCTGCCTGATGTTAAAGAACGGGTGGATTTGTATTTTGAATGTCAGGATAAGTTTATTAAACAGCTGAAAAAAGTTACGAATGTCCGAGATAATCTGGCTTTTGTTGATTTGCTGAATGTAGAAAATATTTATCCGGGTAACCGCTTTATGGTCTACGCTCTGTTTCCGGAAGTTAATATTTCTATGCACGCAATGTGGCGGGTTAACGGCCAGAGAGTCGTTTTTGCCGTAGGTAAATCAATTATCAACCGCACCAATACTATTAATGTCGGAGAATTGATGCTACAATATGGCGGCGGCGGTCATACGGCGGCCGGAACCTGTCAGGTTGATTTGGAAGATGCGGCAAAAGTTCGTGAAGAGCTGGTTAAAATCTTAACCGCACCGGAAGCTACGGAAGCAGTAGTGGCGTAAATTAAGACGCAGAAGCGGAAGAATCTGGGCTTTTGGCATATAAGCCTTTTACATCTTTGATAAGTTTGAAGCGGGAAGAAAAGCCCAAAACGGTTTCGTTTAAGCCTAAGAATAAACAACCGTCAGCAGGCATTTCGTTTGCAAACTTTGATAAAATCCGAGTTTTAAGCGGAGAGTCAAAGCTACGGATTACATAACGACAGAAAATAACATCAAACTTGCCCAAAGGAGCGATGTCGTCCAAAAGATTCCAACGTTTAAATTGAACCATTGCCCGTAAGGAATGGTCAATCTGCCACTGGTCATCTTGTTTGGAAAAGTGGCGCAAAAGCTGCCGTATCGGTAAACCCCTTTGGACTTCAAACTGGGAATACATACCTTCACGAGCCTTGTTTATCATGGTTGAAGAAATATCTATGCCCACGATTTCTATGTTCCAATCGGGATTTTTTTCCAGGGCGTCTTTGACAATCATGGCAATAGAGTAAGCTTCCTGACCGCTTGAAGCTCCCGCAGAAAGAATACGAATGGTTTTGGTGTTTGCGCGAGCTTTGAAAAGATAGGGAAGAACCATATCCTTGAACTGAGCAAAAGGCTTTATATCCCGAAAGAATAACGTTTCGTTCGTGGTCATGGCTTCGGTAAAAGCGGCGGTTAACGCAGAATCTCTTTGCCGTAACGCAAGAGTTAAATCGTCCAGACCACTCATATTAAACTCTCGAGCAACCGGCATTAAGCGGCTTTCCAGCATATAAAACTTATCAGCAGTCAGAACAATGCCTGATTGCTCTTTAAGTAAATTGGAAAGGAATGAAAAGTCGGTTTGGTTCATAGCGGTAAAGGCCTCTTTCTTTTTCTTCGTCCCGTTTACAATAAACCGGTTTGCATTAGTTTCAAGCGCAATATTTCACTGTCAAACGGCTTCATGATATATTCCCAAGCTCCGGCGTCCAAAGCGGTTTGTATATCTTTGGGGTCGTTTCTTGAGGTACAGAAAATAACCGGTACTTTTTCACTGCCGGGAAGTTTTTTAAAGTCTGCCATAAAAGAGATGCCGTCTTTTACCGGCAAAATCCAATCAAGCAAAATAAAATCCGGAAGGCTTTTTTGGCATTGGGCAAGTGCGACTTCACCGTTTTCGGCTTCGATAGCATTGAAGTTCATTTCCTGTAAAGCTTTGGCGGCAATAACGCGGATTACTTTTGAATCTTCTACAACTAAACAGGTTTTCATGTGGTCCTCTTCGGATTATTTCTTTGTATGTTGTTACACTAATGCATTTAAATCAAGAAAAAGTATATTTTTTTGGTCTTTTAAAACAGCATATTTTTCTTTGCCGGAGATTTTTATGTCCGCCGAAGCAAGATACGGGCGGTTTTCACATAAAAAGGCAAAGCTTTTTTCCGGACTTCCGACAATTATGGCAAAAGCAGCTCCTTTTATTGTGCCTAAGTTTACGCTTTTTAAGCCGGAAAGTTTTTCGTTCCCCGGTTCGATAATGCGGATTACTTCCGATGCGCTTAAAGCAAAACGTTTTTCTTCCGCCGAGATGATTAAAACGTCTTTGCCTGAGCTTTTAATGCCGAGCCGATTAAAGATATCTTCGTCAGAGCCTTTGGCTTCCCAGCCAAGATTAGAGCTTTCCTGCATGATTTCCAACATACGGCTTAATGCCAGAAAAATAAGCGGGGCTGCTTCGGTTGCGTTGTTTTGACGCAAAGCAACTTCCTTCATGGCTTCGGAAAGAGACCGTAAACGGGGGATAAAGGAAAATAATGAAGCGGCAGATACCATATCGGTAAATTCGTCAAGCTTGGCAAAAAAATCGTCTTTCCCTGCCAAGGTGGTTAATTCCGAAGCTTTGCGGAAAAGCTCTTTTTGAAAGTCGCTAAGAAATGTATCTAGGTTTGGTTGTTTTTCTGCCATATCTTAACGCACCCAAAAGGTAATTTTATCTTGGCCTTCTTCAACTTGTAAAGAATAGCCGCCGTCTTTGGCATACTCGGAAACCAAAACCGCCGCAATGTTTAAGGAATCCGGAGTGAAATCCGGTTTGCCGGAAAATATATCGGCAAGATTATCCGCCAGTCCGGCATTTTTGCCGCTTGCTTCAACTTTGTCTTGATAAACAGTTATTTCTCCGCCTCTGCTGACTGCGGTGCCGGCAATTAAACACAAAATCATCATTATTCGCATTAAAACATAATCTTCCGTACCGGACGGTTCCCAGTTAAGGCTTATGCGGTTTAAAGTGGCAATGTATTTTTTCGTGATGTCAGAAGCATTCGCTGCGGAAAAATCCGAACTTTCCGAGCCAAAAGCAAGTCGGTAAAAACGCATACGAGCCGCAACGCTTTGCGCACTTGTGTTCAAAACTTTTACCGCTTCTTGTAAAAAATCTTTGTCGTTCATGCTTTCCGCAATCAATTCACAGCCGTTCGTAATGGCTCCGACACCGCCGGCTATGTCGTGCGTGAAACGGGTAAGTAATAACTCACTTAACAATTTTTTTGGCATAATGTTAAAACTCTAAATAGACATACACAAAATCTGGTGGTACTATAGCAGAAACATAACTAAAGATAAAGGGACGTTTATTCGTGGCGATTGAAAATACTTCTGCGAACTTTTTTAGTTCCGGTGCGGACTTAAATCGTATTTCTTCTAGCTCTGTGCGGGGATTTAACGGGAAAAATCCTGATGCCAATAATAATGCTGCTTTGATGAGAGAACGCCCAAATGTGGAAATCCGTAATAAAATTATGGTGGACGGACGGCAGTATAATCCCGATGCCCCACGGGGAACCTATTTGGATATTAAGGTTTAACTTTTTCTTTCTTATATTTACTTGCTTTCTTGGTTTTCGGCGGTCTTTTTAAGGGCGGTCGGAATAAACTTGTAAGAAAGATAAAGCATCGGCATATCTATTAACGTAAGTCCGAAGCGAAGCCAAAAAACGCCAAGCACATAACTGGATACCAAAATGCCTAAGGCAATCGGCTCTTTGGCAAGAAAATAAAAGGCGCATAAAGAAAATACCGTATTGTCGACCAAAGTTCCTATTGATGAAGCGATAATGCCTCTGAACCATAAGAACTTGTTTTTAAACAGCCGCAAAAGTTTGGAAAATACCAAAACGTTGATTACCTGACTGGTCGCAAAAGCTAAAAGCGTGGAAATAAGAATGGAAGGCGCAGGAGTGAATAACGCTTCTAAATGCTCTTGGGTTTTAAAAGCCCAAGTATAATCAGTGATTTTGTCGGCTCCGACATTGTCTGGACTTATGGGCGTAAAAGCCAAAGACAAAGCCATTAAAATGACAAAACATAAGTATCCTAAAAAGCTTAGTTTAACCGCAGTTATCGCTTCTTTTTGGCCGTAATGTTCGTTGATTATCTCGGTCGCAAGGTAAGTAGAAACAAAGACTACCGTACCTAATGGAATGGGATCGGGAAGCGCTGCAAAGGGAACCAGTTTTAAAACTTGGATATTTGCAATTATTACCGCCATGGTGATGTAAGAATATAAGCCTTCTTTGCCAAGATACTTAAAAATCAGCAAAACCATGGCGTAGGAAGTAATAATCTCTGCTGCCAGAATGAACAGCGGGTTTACCGTCTCTAAATAAGAGATAAGGTCAATAAAAAAGGCGTTTCCCATGCATTAACGTCCGAAAATTATTTGGGCGTCAAAAGCATCATCATCTGTTTGCCTTCGATTTTCGGCTTTTGCTCTATTTTCACAAGGGTTTCCAAGTCCAGACAAATGCGCTCCATAAGCTCTTCCGCCATTTTGTGATAGGCAATTTCTCGACCTTTGAAACGCAGAGATACTTTTACTTTGTTGCCGTCTTCCAAAAAGCGTCGGGCGTTTTTCAGTTTGACGTCATAGTCATGAGTGTCAATGCTGGGGCTGATTTTAATTTCCTTGATTTCCACAACTTTTTGTTTTTTCCGAGCTTCGGCTTTTTTCTTTTGTATTTCGTATTTATATTTGCCGTAGTCCAAAATCTTACATACCGGAGGCTCGGCATTAGGGGAAATCTCCACTAAGTCTAAACCGGCTTCGTCGGCTTTCTTTAAAGCTTCCGTTAATGAAACTACTCCGGCGGTTTCGCCGTTCTCCAGGATTAAACGAACTTCTCTTGCGGTTATATCCTCGTTGGCACGCGGCCCTTCCCGGGTCGGCATTGCCTGCATATTATCTCTGCTTATAAAACGTCTCCTTTAAAATAACAGTTGGTTGCAAATAAAAGCATATATGCTGCAAATGGTTTATATACTCTTATGGTCATTTTTTTGCCAATTCTTCATATATCTTTAAAGTCTTGGCACACATGGCGCGCGTGGAAAAATCCGTCGCCGCACAATTAACTGCGGTTTGGGTAAGAACTTCTTTTTCCCGTTCGCTCATATCCAGTGCTTTTTCCAAAGTGTCAGCAAGGTCTTCGCTGTCTTTGCTTTTAAATAAAAATCCGGTCAGGCCGTTTTTAATCGTTTCGCAAGCTCCGCCTTCGTCAGCCGCAATTACAATCTTGCCCATGGCTTGAGCTTCTACTATCGTTCTGCCAAACGCTTCCGGCTTGGTTGCTGCGGAAACAACAATGTCGGCCAACATATAAGCCGCCGGCATATCGGCGCAATAGGAAATCAAGCGGACTTTGCCGCCCAAACCTAAACTTGAGGCAAAATGCTCTATTTCTTTGCGGAAGCTTTCTTTGCCTTGTAAAGAGCCGACAAAAATACAGTAAATGTCTTCTCTGTCTTTTATGCGGCTTAACGCTTCCAACATAAGGTGATGACCTTTCCACCGTGAAAGACGGCAGGGAAGCATGATTATTGTCGCTCCGTCCGGAAGATTCCATTGCTTTGCCAAGGCGATAATCCTTGCACGGGTTACTTTCGACGGGTCAAAAATATCGGTGTCAACGCCACGGTGAACGACACGGATTTTCTGTTCGGGAATCTGGTAATCTTTTTTGATAAGAGAAGCAATGTAATCAGAAACCGCAATGATTAAATCGCTTTTGGTCATAACCCGATTGTAGGGACGTTTGATTTTTCCCGGTCCCATACCGTAAGTACCGTGGAAGGTGGTCAAAAACTTTATGCCGGTTTTCTTGGCGGCAAGATAAGCACTCCATGCTGGAGCGCGGGAACGGGCATGAATTATATCAACGCCTTTTTCGGTGATGATTTTTGCCAACTTTTCCGCATTTTGCCAGATTTTAAAAGGGTTCTTTGTTGCCAAAGGTAAAGTTATATGTTCGACTTTTATCCGCTTTAAATCTTTGGTCAAAAAACCGCCTTCCGAGGCTACTAAGGATTCATGACCTGCCGCTTTTAAAGCCGAAGCAATTTCAATGGTGCCTCGTTCAACACCACCGCCGTTTAAAGATGGTAAAACCTGTAAAACCAAAGGAAACTTTTTAGCAGAAGATTCCGCTAAGCCAGAGTTAGTATTCACCGCGGTATCCTGCATGTCTGTCGTAAATAAGATGTTCGCGATTTTCCGGCGGCAAAGCGTCTTTGTAACCAAAGGCACGCATACAATCGGCATATTCATCGCCGTCAACCATGGTGGAGCCGTTGAAGTCGTTTACATATATAGCTTGCGCTCCACGATAGGGAATAAAAGATGCCCATACTTTGCCGTTTTCGGGATCCATGCGGTTCTTCGGGTCATGAGGTCCGGGAGAAAGGTTGTCAAACATCGCATAAGGTGAGGTATCAAAAGGCCAAGCATCGGCTTCACGGATACAGACGTTATGGTCACGGACAAACTTTTGCGGACCAATGTCGCCTCTACCCTGCCAATGATAGACCGAACTTTCCGTACCGGCGCATGCCGCTACTCCGGCGGCCGTTATGCAAATCAGCAAAAATCTTAGAAAAAATGTCTTCATGATACCTTAATATAAACTGTTATTTTTCTTACCATAAAATAATTGGAGAGAAAACGCTATAAAATTATACAATTTTTATTAAAAATCAAGCTCTGAATAATAGGGTGGCGGAATTATTCCGGTTTGGCGGTCTTGTAAAAGATTCCGGAAAGAAGGTCTTGATTTAATTCTCATATACCAGTCTTTGGCGTCCGGAAACTTATCCCAAGGTACATCGCCAAGATAATCAATGACGGATAACTCTGCGGCTGCGGCTATATCTGCGTAAGAAAAAATCTCTCCCGCAAGCCATTTGCGCCGGACTATCAGCCATTCCAGATATTGCAGATGCTCTCTGAGAAAGGCTTTGGAAGAGCGAATGGTTACGGAGTTAGGGGCGCCGGCACAGCGCAGGCTTTTGATGACTTTTTCAATTAAAAGGCCGCTGGTTACTTCGCGGGCAAACTTTTCATCAAACCAACGGGTGAGACGGCGGATTTCTACTCTTTGCCAAATCTCGGTGCCAAGAAGGCTCGGTTCGGGATAAGCTTCTTCCAGATATTCGCAGATGACCGAATGTTCCGGTATCGTCTTTCCGTCCGTTTCAATTAAAACCGGAATGTCTCCGGAAGGGTTGATTTCCAGAAAAGACTGACGCTTGGAGCCTAAATCTTCGGAAACCAAATCACACTGAAGACCCTTTTCCGCAAGCGCAATCCTGACTTTGCGGCAAACAGGAGATAAAATGTGATGATATAATTTCCTCATAATTTATGCGCACCCAAAAGTTTTTCGTCTTTACTATCATACCCTGACGCGTATAAGAATAGAAAACTTTCTTTAACAAAGGATTTATTTAATGTTGCAAACTATAGTTCTGGCGTTAGTGCAAAGCGCAACCGAGTTTTTACCGATAAGTTCTTCGGCTCATTTGATTATTGTGCCGTATCTGTCTTCATGGGCAGATCAGGGAATGGCTTTTGATGTGGCAATGCATATAGGAACTTTGCTGGCGGTGATAATATATTTCCGCAAAGATGTGGCAGCGATTGTTGAAGGAGGCTTCGGAGTCTTAAGAAGGCAAACCGGTTCAAAGGTTAATTTGTTTTTGTGTCTTGTCATTGCGACAATTCCCGCTTTGGCTTTCGGTTTTTTGTTGGAAGCGGTACTTCATGCAGATTTCCGCAGTATTAAGCTTTTGGCTTGTACCTTAATCTTTTTCGGTATCGTTTTGTATGTGGTGGATAAATTAAGACCTCGTACCCGTACAATGGCAGAGCTGACCATTAAAGATGCTTTTTATATAGGGGTGGCGCAGGCTATTGCTTTGATTCCGGGAACAAGCCGGTCGGGAATTACTATGACCATGGCAAGGTATTTAGGCTTTAACCGTGAAGATGCGGCTCGTTTTTCCATGCTGTTGTCCATTCCGACTATCAGTGCGGCAGGTTTGTGGACGGCTTTAAAGATTTTTCAGGCAGGGGATAGCTCTTTCTTTGATATGCAGGTTTTTATCGGTATGTTGGTTTCGGCTTTGGGCGGATTGGCGGCGATATGGTTCTTGCTTGCGTGGTTAAAGAAAGCTTCGTTTGGGATTTTTGCTCTTTACCGGATTATTTTGGGCGTGGTTTTATTGGTTGTCGCTTTTTAAGCCCGTGGCCTTTATCCACCAGTCTGGATAGGACTTTTTAAGTTCGGCGGCGGCTTTTCCGGCAATTTCCGGCGAGTCATAAAGTCCAAAGCAAGTTGAACCGCTTCCGGACATACGAGATAACAGACAATTGGAAGTCTTTGTGCTGATTGCTTCTATGGCTTCGGCGATAATCGGCTGTAAAGTTATGGCGGCTTCGGTTAAGTCGTTACGGCATTTTTGTAAGTCGGCGGCAAGGGAAGCTGCATCTTTATATTCCGGTAAAAAAGTAAAAGCATCGCTGAAAACCGCTTTGCGAGAGCGAAAGATTTCTCCGGAAGATACCGGAACCATGGGGTTTACCAAAATAATACCCAGATTGGGAAGCTTTGGGGCAGGGTGGAAAATGTCTCCGGTGCCGCCAATCAGAACCGGACGGCCGTAAAGGCTGGGGCTGACATCAGAGCCAAGTTTTGCCGCTATTTCATAAAGTTTATCTTCGGGAAGAGTTTTGCCCCAAAGCTTTTGCAAGCCGATTAAAGCGGCGGCGGCGTCTGCGGTGCCTCCGCCTATTCCGGCGGCTATGGGAAGATTTTTAACCAAAGTTATCTCTCCGGAAGGGGGGAGGTTAAGTTCTTTGGCTAACATATGCGCCGCTTTGATAATGCTGTTGTTTTCATCAACTAACAGGTTGGCGGCAAAGTCTCCGGTGATGTTTAGGGTTAAATCTTTTGCCGGAGCAAAAAATAATTCGTCGCCGATGTCGGCAAAAACAAACAAGCTGTCAAGAATGTGGTAGCCGTCCGAATGCCGCTTGCTGAGAATGTGCAGGTGAAGGTTGATTTTTGCCGGAGCAATTTGGGAAAATAACGGTTTCATCATTTACTTTTTTCTTGTTTTTCCCAAGCGTCAAGCCCGTGTTGCAGTTTAAACTTAATACGGGAAATGTCCGTTGGCGTTATTTCAAAATTAAAGTTTAAAGCTTTCTGCCATTGGAAGTTGGCTTCCCTTTTCCTGCCGACTTTCCAATATGCATCGCCAAGGTGGTCATTGATTAAAGAATTGCCCGGTTCCAGTTCAGCCGCTATTTCCAAAATCCTGACGGCACGGTCGTATTCTTCGGTAAGGTAAAATGCCCACCCGAAGCTATCCATAATGTAGCCGTTTTCCGGACTTTTTTCGATTGCTTTGGCTATCATGTTTTTGGCGTTGGTAAGGTTTTTGCCTTTTTCAAGCCAGCTGTAGCCAAGATAGTTAAGAATAAACGGGTCTTCGGGATTCTTTGCCAAGGCGGTCAGAAAATCCTGTTCCGCTTCTTGCCATTTGCCAATGCGTTCCAATGCTATTCCTCGGCTGTAATACACCGTCCACGGAGTTTTTTCCGTGTCGTTTATATCGTTGATTGCTTTGGTGTAAACTTCGGCTGCTTTGGCATAGTTTTCTTGATTGCGATAGGTGTCGCCAAGCTCTATTACCGGCAGAACTTTGTCCGGAAAATCTTTGATAAGGCTTTGTAAAAGCTTAATGCTTTCCGGATAACGCTTTAGCTTGTTTAAAAGACCTACTCGCCGGATTTGAGCGGAATAATAAAGCTCGCTGCTTTTTTCAATGCTTTGGTAAACCTCAATTGCTTTATCCGGCATATCTTCTTGCTCAAAAAGCTCGGCAAGCAATACTTTGCCGACAATTAAGTCAGTATCCAGATATAATGCCATTTTTAACAGTATAAGTGCCATTTCATTGCTGTTGGCAAGGCTTAAATTGGCTGACATTCCCAAAAGAGTTTCGGCAAAGCCTTGCTCTGCACTGTTAATCGGGCGGGTATCGTCTTCGGGAAGTAAAAAGTTTTGACCGGCGTAAGCTTTTTTTTCGGCATCTTTGTTATAGGCTTCTAAAATCTCTTTGACTTTGTCGGGGTGGTTCGTCCGGCGGTAAAAGCTGATAGCAACCTGAGAGGCTCGGATAGACGAGTTTTCTTTGTTTTTACCTAAGACAAATTCGTAACTTTCGGCGGCTTCTTTATTCTTGCCAAGCAAGTCGCAAATAAGTCCACGGTGAAAATGATACGGAGCAATAAAGGATTTATCGTTTTTTAACGCCGTAAGCATACGCAATGCTTCTTCGCCTTTGCCTTCGCCGTATAAAAGCCAAGCCTTTAAAACCGTAAGGAAATATCGGTTAAAACTGATGCCGGGGATTTTGTTTAAAACATCATAGGCTTCACGATATTTTTCTTGCTTAACCAATTCGGTGGCAACAATCAAAGACGCCAGAAAAGCTTTCGGTTTTAAGGTAAGTTCTTTTTGGGCATAAACCGAGGCTTCTTTTATCCTGCCTTCTACCGCCAGAATGGTGTAAGTGTCTTGCAACATATTGGCCGGAGCGTCCGCTCGGTCGGAAATCTTTTCCAGAAAATCACCGGCAAGTTTGTAGTCTTGTTTTATCCGTGCGTACTGCGAGGCCAAAAATAAACCGTTGATACTGGTGGCGTCATAAGCGCTTAGCTTTACGGGTTCGGAGGAAGATTTTTGGGCATCTTCCTTTTTATCGTAACAACCTGAGAAGCAGCCGATAAAACCGATAAGGGCGGCAGAGGCAAAAAGGCAGGAAAGAAACTTTTTATTGGTCATTAGAGCTGTCCGTTAATCTTTTTATTTCCGTAATTTTACTTTATAAGTTAAAGTAAGTTCCGGCGGAATGCAAACTATGATAAAGAATCATGATTAATGAAAACCTAAACTTGTTATTATGGAATATGGAAAACGGTGCCGATGAAGCAATCGGTGATGCGCCGGTGGACTATTTTGCCAAAAGCGAGGAAAAGATTTCTGCCGTATCCGCTCCTTTGATTCCCAAAGCAACGGCTTTGGAGGTTGCGCCGGCGCCGGTGCTTCCTGCGGTTCCGCTAACCCAAGAATTATTACGAGACGTAAAAACTTTGGAAGAGCTTAAAACCGCAATGCTTAATTTTAACGGCTGTTCTTTGAAGGCTACCGCTATGAATACGGTTTTCGGCGGCGGAGTTCCGGAAAGTAAAGTCATGTTGGTAGGGGAAGCACCCGGAGCAGATGAAGACCGTATCGGCTTACCTTTTGTCGGGTTGAGCGGAAAGCTGTTGGATAAGATGCTTGCTTCCATAGGGCTTTCTCGAGAGAAAAATGTTTATATTTCCAATATCCTGCCGTGGAGACCGCCAGGGAACCGTACGCCTACGCCCGCTGAAGTGGCTTTGTGTCTGCCTTTTATCCGGAAACATATAGAGCTGATAAATCCCGATATTTTAATTCTTTTGGGCGGAAGTTCCGCATCGGCTCTTTTGGCTACTACCGAAGGAGTTTCTCGAATACGCGGGCGGTGGTTAGAGTATACTATTGCCGAAACCGGAAAAAGTGTGGATACTCTGGTTACTTTTCACCCCGCATTTCTGCTGCGTTCGGCGGCTCAGAAAAAAATTGCGTGGAAAGATATGCTTACAGTAAAACAAAAATTAAATGCTTTAGGAGAACATTAAAAATGACAGCAATGAAACCTGTGCGTGTTGGTGTGGTCGGAACCGGTATGATGGGAAACTTTCATCTGCGGACTTATGCCGCAATGAAAGAAGTCGAACTCGTCGGGGTTTTTGATGTCGATGCCGAGCGGGCGGAAAAAATCGCTGCCCAATATAATTGCCAAGCATTTACGGATTTAGATGCGTTGGCGGCGGAAGTGGAAGCCGTAAGTGTGGTTACTCCTTCGGTTACTCATGCCGATGTCGGAAGCCGCCTGTTGGCAAAGAAAGTTCCCTGCTTGATTGAAAAGCCCTTGGCAACAACGGAAGAAGATTGTCAAAAACTGATAAATACGGCAAAGGAAAATCAGGTTGTGCTTGCCGTAGGACATATTGAACGCTTTAATCCCGCCGTTGATAAATTAAGCCAGATTTTAAAAAATAATCAGCCGGAAATACAGGCAATAGATGCTCGCCGTATGAGCTTGGCAAGCGCACGCATAACTGATGTTGACGTGGTCGAAGATTTGATGATTCACGATATTGAAGTCGTTATGTCGTTAATGAATAGTCCGGTAACGGCAGTAAGAGCGCAAGGATTTGCTGACGGACATGACCATGCTTCCGCTTTGCTGAAGTTTGCCAATAATGCTTTTGCTAATGTTACGGCTTCCCGTATAACCAAAGACAGAATCCGTACTTTGGACGTGATGACCGATGCCGGACATTTTGCGTTGGATTATATCGGGCAGACTTTGGAGCTTCGCCTTCCCGGTTCTCCAGTTTTGGAGGCTAATGTAAGCACGGTGCAGAATAATATCAGCGTTTTTGCCGAGCCGCCTTTGCTGTTAGAGCTTCGCCACTTTATTGATTGTGTCCAAAATAATAAAGAACCCAGAGTTTCCGGTGAGCAGGCTTTGGAGGCTTTGCGGGTGGTTTGGCAAGTTCAAAAAGCTTTGAAAGGATAATCAGCGGGTACGACCCGTATCTTTTTGCAGGGCTAACATCTCGGTAAACGTTAAACGCTTTCTTGGGCGAGAAGTAGGTAGTTCGTTGGCGGATAGGCTACCTTTCTTGCGATACGGATTTTTTAAACTTTCCATGCGCTGTTTATACGAAATCCTTTGGCTTTTAAGGCGGCTGTTAAGTTTGCGGTTGATAACTTCCGCTTTTGCCGGAGTGCTGCGCATACGCTGTTTCGATAAACGGCGGTCAATGGAGTCGATTAACTGTTCTTTGCGAGCAAGTCCCGCATATTTGTTATAACTGGAAGGAACCGGAGCGGAAATAATAAACACATGCTTCATTCGTTGCAGCCAGTAAAGGCTGCGCATCTGCTGTTCAAGATTGATAAAAACATCGGTGATAAATCTTTTTAAGCCACGGTCGACTTTTTTCGGCTTTTCCGAGTTTACAAGGTCAAAATTGACTAAATCTTTAAAGGCGGTCGGTTTGTTATCTTTGTTATTTTCGGCAAGTTTCGATATTTTCCGGCGGCTCTGTTTGGAAGTGAGCAAACCTTTTAAAGCGTTAAAAAACTTGGAAAACTTAGGCATTGATTTATACCTCCTTTAACCCAGTTTTCAGGTTAACCAAGCGCTTGTCAATCCCATTCGGAAAACATAAGTTCGCGCGCCCGTTCTTCGGAACCGACAGGAAGACGATTGCCGTAAGGGTCGCCGACAGATGCCGGAAAACATTCGACGTCCGCAATGGTACGGTAGCAATATGGCTGCGGCGGCGGAATATATGGCTCCGGTTCGGATATGCACCAAGGGCCGCCGTCAAGCTCGGCTCTGGGAGTGGAGCAATCCAGACCCGTTTGATAGGATTCATAATGGTCAAGAAGAGTCTTTTGCGTGTTGATAATGCTTATCACATCAATGGCGGCAACCGTTTGAATCGGTGTTGCTCCCAAAGGAAGGTAAGAGGCATTGCTGGTAAACCAACAGCCGGAAAGAGAAAAAACCGTTCCTAATAATAACCAAAATCTTTTCATTTTCTTCCTAATATGTGTTTTTCTTACTTTAAATCATTTACGGTTAATAAGGATTTAATGTATAAGGTAGATATATTTATTTCATAGGAGACTTTAAAGTGCCAGAAAATAATCTTGATCCGCAACAAAATGCCTTGTTTAGAGAAATAGACGAGGAACTCAGAAATGACCGAATGAAAGCGTTGTGGAAAAAATACCGCTTCCTTATTGCCGCAGTTATATTCTTGGCAATTTTCTCTGCGATTGCTTTTGAAGCGTTTAAATACTGGCGGCAACAGCTGGAAGCTAAGGACGCAACGGCTTATACCGGAGCTTTAACCTTGGTTACCGAAGGCAAAAACGATTTGGCTTTGAGCGAACTGGAAAAAATAGCGGCAGAGAAAAATACCGGATATGCTCAGCTCGCTAAGCTTGAAATGGCAGTTTTGCTCGCTAAAGAAGGAAAAACGGCAGAAGTTTTGGAACTGCTTGATAATGTTCGTAAAGATAACAGCTTTGTAAAACCGTTGCGTGATGTGGCGGCAGTTGCTTTGGTGCAAAGAATGCTGAATCAGGAACAAACCGATTTTGCCAAGGTACAGGAAATACTGACGCCTTTGGAAAATAAAGATTCTGCATGGAGTGCGATGGCTCTTTCGCTTTCTGCGGTGGCTTTTTTGAAAAATAAAGAACCAGAAAAAGCCAAAGAAAAATTGCAGCTTATAAACGGTAATGCCGAATTACCCGCAGAATTACGTGATTGGGCGCGTAATCTTGCCGTAACCCTTGATAACGGTGCAAAGAAATGACAAGGCGGCTGTTTCTTCTTGCCGGTATAGTTCTTCTTTCTTCGTGCGGAAGTTCTTCGTGGTTTGGGGAAGATAAAAAAGTTACGGTCGAAGGTACCAGAATATCAGTTCTGGCTCATGACCGTTCTTTGAAAGCCGAAGAAAGCGCAGAAAAGGCGGAAATAATCTTGCCAAGGCCGGAGGCAACGCCTCGTTGGGCGCAGGCCGGAGGATATTCTCATCATAATATGCAACACCTGATTTTGCGGAATGAACCCGAAGAAATCTGGAAAGAAAGTATAGGCGAAGGAAACAGCGGACGTAATTTAATGTTGGCTGAGCCAGTGGTGGCAAACGGAAAAGTCTTTGCGATTGATGCGGAAGGGCAAGTGTCTGCTTTGGCTTTGGCTGACGGTGACGAGCTATGGCAAAAAAACATTAAAAGCGCAGATAAAAGTACGGCTTTGAAAGGAGCGGGGCTGGCGTATGAAAACGGTCTTTTGTTCGTTACGACCGGTGTCGGAGAAGTTCATGCCTTGGAAACGGAAAACGGCGGGCTTGTGTGGCGGGTGAATGTTGATGCGCCAGTTCGGACGGCTCCGACGGTATATGCAGGACGCTTGTATGTCTTGACTATTGATAACCGTATTATTGCTTTATCAACCTATACCGGAGAAAAACTGTGGAGCTATGATGCCGTGGCAGAGACTACGGCTTTGCTTGGCGCTCCGGCTCCGGCGGCGGATAAAGGTATCGTAATAGCCGCTTTTTCTTCCGGTGAAATATATGCCTTGAAGTCAGATAGCGGGCAGCCTTTGTGGTCAGATGCTTTGGTTGCTTCCGGTGGCGGAAACTTTGTCTCCGGACTGTCCGCAATTAAAGGGCGTGTGGTCATAGATGACGATGTGGTATATGCTATCGGTAACGGTAATATCTTTACCGCAACAAATCTGCTTTCCGGCGACAGAATATGGGAAAAAGATATCGGCGGCGTTAATCAGCCGTGGGTCGGCGGAAGTTATATATTTGTGGTTACCAACGATGCCGAACTTGTCGCAATGGATAAAACAAACGGTAAAATTGTATGGATAGCAAAGTTGCCTTTGTGGGAAGATGAAGAAGACCGAAGCGGAAAAATTATTTGGTTAGGACCGATTTTGGCCAGCAATAAACTGATAGTTGTCGGTTCTAACGGTAAGCTGTTAGGCTTCTCTCCTTACTCCGGCGAAAAGGTATCCGAAGCAGATATGGACGACGGAATATTTGTTTCTCCGGTGCTTGCCGAAGGTACACTGCTATTGTTAGATGAAGAGGGAGAGCTTTCCGCTTATAAATAATGACTGAACCAATTGTAGCTATTATCGGACGGGCAAATGTCGGCAAATCAACCCTTTTTAACCGCTTAATCGGACGGAAAAAGGCAATTGTTCATGACCGCCCCGGCGTAACCAGAGACCGCAGAGAGGGAAACGGCTCTTTATTCGATTTGCAATTCCGCTTGATTGATACAGCCGGTTTGGAAGAGTCTGGACCTTTGTCAGAAGCTATGTGGCAACAAACGGAAAGAGCTATTGCCGAAGCAGATGTCCTTTTATACATGATTGATTCCCGCAGCGGGGTTACACCGCAGGATTTAAAATTGTCTGCTTTCCTGCGGAAAAAGGATAAGCCTTTAATCCTTTTGGCAAATAAAAGCGAAGGCGGTGCAAAGTATGAAGGAATGGCGGAAGCTTATCGCTTGGCGGTAGGAGACCCTTTGCCAATGTCGGCGGAACATGGACTTGGTATGGACGAACTGTATAATGCTTTGCGGAAATATATTGAGCCTTCCGCAAAGAAAAAGTCTCGCCGACAGGAGATGAAGGAAGCAACTTCAGAAGAAGCGGAAGATATTATTCAAATCGCAATTGTCGGACGCCCAAATGTCGGTAAGTCAACCCTTGTAAATCACTTGCTTAAAGACGAAAGAATGCTTACCGGACCGGAAGCCGGTGTAACCAGAGATTCTATCGCCGTAAATTGGGAATATAACGGGCGGAAATTGCGCTTGGTCGATACGGCAGGTTTGCGCAAAAGAGCCCGTATAGAAGATGATGTGGAAAAATTAGCCGCCGCAGATACTAAACGTTCCGCCTTTTTGGCGCAGGTGGTGGTGTTGGTTCTGGACGCCGATGCCGTTTTGGAAAAGCAAGATTTGACTATCGCCAGTCAGGTTATTGAAGAAGGGCGAGCTTTAATCATTGCCGTGAATAAATGGGATACGGTCAAAGATAAAAAAGAGTCTTTGGAACGATTGAAAGATAAGTTGCAGACTTCTTTACGCCAAGTACGGGGGATTCCTTATGTGACAATTTCGGCAATCCAAGAAAAAGGCTTGGACGCTTTGATGAAAACCGTCTTTGCCGTGTATGATAAATGGAATAAACGTGTGTCGACTTCGCCGTTAAATCGTTGGTTGCAAGATGCTATTGAGCGGCACCCGACCCCAATGGCGCAAAACGGACGCAGGATTCCGATGAAATATATTACGCAGCATAAAACCCGTCCGCCTTCTTTTGTTATTTTTTCCAGTAATCCGGACAAACTACCGGAATCTTATTACCGCTATTTGGTAAACGGAATCCGTGATAATTTTGATTTGGACGGAGTTCCTATACGCTTGACGGTGCGGAAACAGAAAAATCCTTATGCCGATAATGATTAATCCCGTGGGATTATCCGTTCTTCCAAAGTAGCTTTAAGCGCTTGCAGGCGAGCAAGAGGTGCGCCGTAGCCAACTACAACCGCTTCGTTGCAAGAGTTGATAATCAAGCCTTGGCGGTCTTTTTTAAAGCTGCTTAAATCGGCGGATACGATGTCTTTATTTTTAATCTCGTGCTTGTACAAAGATATAAAGTTAAGCAGTAAGTCTTCCACAATAACTTCCGAAGACGTGAAAGATATTTCTTGCCGGCGGTAATTCCATACCAAAGGAAATAAAAAGACTAAAAGACTGCTGATAAAAAGCCAGCCAAATAAAACCGGAACCGACATTATGTCCGCCCAATCCGAAGTGAAAATAATTAAATCAAGCAAAACAAAGAAAGTCAGGCTGCCCCAGAAAATGTGCCAAGGGAAATGCACAAGACGAGAGGTGAACGTTGCCGGAAAGCTTAGTTCCGGAAGGGTATGTTCGGCTTTATCTTCGGTCAAAGAGTGGGTATCTGTTTCATTGTCAGCGGCAAAATAAACCGGAAGATTAAGCTTTTTGGCATATTCACTAATCCTTTTGCAAATACCAAAACCGTTTTCCGAAATATATAAAGGAACGGATTTTATTTCTTCTTCGTGCCAAGCATCAATCACATACAAAGGTTTGTTATCTTTGGTGATAAAAACTCGGTATCTTAACGCTTTGTAGTTGGCAACGGCGTCCATAAAAGTTTTCTGACGCCATAAATTGCGGATATTTAAAGTTATATAGCGAAAGCCAATAACATAGCTTTTGCGCAAAGAAAGATAGAAAAAATTATACGCAAATATAATTGCGCCGAAAATTATCATAAGCCAACCAAGAAAAGATGCCTGCAAAGGCTCGGCAAGCGGCGCAGAAGATGTGGACGAAGCTGTGCTTTCCATAAAGTCAGCAGCTTCGGTGAAGCCATAGACAACCATAATTCCAGCGGCAAAAAGAAGCAGTCCGGTAACGATAAGCAGGAAAGTTTTTATAAACGGTGGGGAATCCATTGCGCTGACCGGAAGATTGTCAAGCCGGACTTCAAGCTCTTTGCTCCAAGGAAGCTGTTTATCCAAAACAAATGGCACTTTTTCGGCTAAAAAAGAGTCGCTGTAATTGATTTCCTTGGCCATGTTTTTTTCCTTTTCCTGATTTTTCCTATGCAAATATGACATTTTCTTTGCAATTCCGCTATCGTAAACTTTATCTCTGGTTTTTTTGTTTATATCTTGTAAAATACTTACGATTTTTTTCGCAAATTTGCCACAATAAAGAGTTAAAACCTTTGGAGAGTATTATTTATGGAAGCTTTTTCCAATCTTGAGTTTTCGGAACTGATTAAAGTATATCCTTCTGCAATTGCGCTTATGCTGTTGATTATTATCGTAGTGAAATACTTACGCAAACAGCCAGAAGCTCCTAAAGGTCTTGAACTTTTAATGGGCGGTTTCTTTTCTTTGATTATCGCTCATACCATGCCGTTTGCCAGACTTTTTTCGTATTCGGATATAATTACCTTTTTTGAATTGGTGTTTGTATGCCTTGCCTCGGTTATGTTCTTGACCGCCGGTTTGATGTTGAAAAGAGTGCGGGCGGCAACCGAAGCTCTGGCGTATGTGTTTTTTGCTTTGACACTGTTTCTTGCCGTATATCTGATATTTATCTTGAAAGCGCCGCATTTAACCGTCTTGCTTTATTATCTGTCGCTGTCTTTAGGTTATTTCTTCTTAGGTGTCGGTTTCGCTTCGCAAAGTAATAAAAAACAAAATTATGGTTTTGTCCTTACATCTTTGGTCTTCTTTTTATTGGCGGTTTATAACGTACTGATGATTACCGGTTGGGGACGAGCTACTATCGGAAGTTCGGATATAGTCTTTGCGATGTACTTTATTATCTCTATTACCTTGCTGTTGTGTGGGGATAATCTTTTGAACTTTAAAATCCAGACTTTGGAAGATGAAGTGCAGGCAAACCAATCTCGCTTGCGCCTGATTATTCAATCTTCGCCGTTCCCGATTATTATATCTCGGCTGCGTGATGACCGTTTGATGCTGGTTAATCAGAAAGCTCAGGACTTTTTGAATATTGATACTTCTCGGCTGACAAATTATAGGCTCGGCGATTTCTTTGCGGACGCTTCTTTTAAAACAGAATTGATGGCAAGGTTGGAAAAGTCCTCGGAAATAGAAGATTTTGAGGTTGTCTTTAAATCGCAAAGCGGTATGGACGAAGCGGAAACTTGGGTGCAGCTTTCTACGCATGTTATTGACTTTGAATATGAAATTGCTTTGTATTCCGCCGTACAAGATATTACCGAACGCAAAAGAAAAGAGCAGGAACTCTTTAACGAGGCAACCAGAGATTCTTTGACCAATGCTTATACTCGACGCTTTTTTGAAGAGTTGGCAAATAAAGAAATCATGCGGTCTATACGCTATGCCCGTCCTTTCTGCGTGTTAATGATTGATGCTGACCACTTTAAAAATGTAAACGATACCTATGGTCATGCAGTCGGTGATAAAGTTTTGAAAGAGTTGGTGATTACCTGCGGTAAGATTTTGCGGAAATCCGATATAGTTTCTCGTTTCGGCGGTGAGGAGTTTGTGGTTTTATTGCCGGAAATATCTTTGGCTAATGCCCAGATAGTTGCCGATCGTTTGCGGGTAGCAATTTCTGAAGCGGTGGTTCAGGGAGAAAAAGGCGAAGAAGTTCGCTTTACCGTCAGCATAGGTTTGGTGCCGTCTTCTTATAGCACGGATTTGCATACGTTGATAAAGGCTTCCGATGAAGCTTTGTATGTAGCCAAAAACAGCGGACGAAATCGGGTTATTTCTTTAACTCCGCAAGAAGACGGAGATGCTTTAGCTGAAGCGGCAGCTTTGGTGGCAGGAGACAATCCTATTCCAGCTGTAGAGGGAAATAATCCGGCTGCTCCTATGGCTTCGGTGGCTACGGCTCCTGATGACGATGAAGACATCTTTGCATAGCTTGTCCGGCATTTATCAAAACTTGGAAATATAAATCCGTTCCAGGGATAATTCCGGCTCCCAGTGGGTCGGCTTTGGTCGTGCGGATTTGGTTTTTATCGGCTAATAACAAGGCTGTTTTATCCGAAAACTGAGGTTCGGAAAAAATACAACCGATGTTTTCCGTTCGGATTAACTTTGCCAAGTTTAATCGTTGTTTTACGCTGAGCGGAATGTCTTCATCAAGCAAGATTGCTCCTTTGGCGTTTAAGCCGTTTTGAGCGGTGAAATACTGCCAACCGTCATGAAAAACCAAAAAAGGTTCATTTTGATAGGGCAGAAGCTGCTCTTGAAGGTTTTTCCCTAAATCAGAAAGCTTTCGGACGGCTTTATCTGCGTTCTTTTGATATGTTCCGGCGTTTTTAGGGTCTTTGGCCGATAAAATCTGTGCCATATGGCGGACAATGGCGGCGGCATTGTCCGTATCAAGCCATAAATGTAAATCGTAACGGTCGGAAACCGTTCGGCTCCAATCATCAGAGCGGCGCAAAGGAAGAAGCTTTATATCCGGTGCTTGGCTGAGAAAAACGGTTTTTTCTTCTTTGTCGTTTAGAGCTTTGCTTAAGAAACTTTCAAAATCTTTATCTATCATAAAGATAATGTCGGCAGCAGAGATTTTCTTAATATCAGACGGCTTTAAGGCATAAGAATGCGGGGAAACTCCGGAACCGATAATGTATTTCGGTTCGCTTACGCCTTCGGTTACCATGGAGGCCAGAGAATGCAAAGGTAAAATACTGGTCGCAACTTTTACTTCGGCTAAGGCAGGAAAAGAATAAACCAAAAGCAACGAAAATAAAAAAAATGTCCGCTTCATATGCATGAGAAAACCTTTCTGTTTGCAGCCTTTGTCGTTATGTTATATCGTTGCATAAAAGACTTGTCCAGTTAGCTATCCAGCTATTGTTTAAGGAGGATAAACAATGCCGAAAAATGTTATTAGTCCAAAGTGGTTTACGGCTAAGCATAATCACGAAGAATGCATTGCTTCGGCTTTGGCTGTGGCAGAGAAAATATGTCAGAAAAAATCTTTACGTTTTACACCGACCAGACGTTTGGTGTTTAATTTATTGTGGAAGCAGCATACTCCCGTAGGCGCATATGAATTGTTGGAAATGGCTAAAGCCGAAGGATATAGAGCTGCTCCGATTACTATTTATCGGGCTTTGGATTTCTTGATTGAAAACGGGTTGGCTCATCGTTTAGCCAGTACTAATTCCTATATTGGCTGTTCGTGCGGAGGAGGTAAACATCATGGGGTGTTCCTTATCTGCCGCAATTGCGGAAGAGTTTTGGAGCTTAACGGTACCGAATTGATAAAAAAGTTTAAACATTCGGCACTGGAAGTCGGGTTCAAAATTAAAAGTTCGGCAATTGAAATAGAGGGATTATGTCCGATTTGCAGCAAATAAAAAATCCACTTCTCTCTGCCGTGGATATAAGCTTTGTCCGGAATGGCAGAAAAATCCTGCATGATGTTTCTTTTTCCCTGTTTCCGGAGCAAATCGTTACAATAGTCGGGCAAAACGGTGCCGGAAAAAGTACTTTGGTTAAAATACTTTTGGGAATCCTTCCTCCTGATACCGGCCGAGTCGAAAAAAGTTCTGATATTGTTGTAAGCTATTTGGCGCAAAAAATTAAATGCGATGATACTATGCCTTTAACCGTTGGGCGTATGCTGAAATTAAGCGGGGAAAAAAGTAAAAAAGAACATGAAAAAGTATTGGCGGAAGTCGGAGTGGAAAATCTTTATAACGCAGATTTTCATTCTTTGTCCGGAGGAGAAACTCAAAGAGTTCTGTTGGCACGTTGTCTTTTGAGGAAGCCGGATTTGCTGATTTTGGACGAGCCTACGCAAGGGTTGGATTTTACCGGAGCTATTAGCCTTTATCACTTGTTGAAAGAGGTTCGAGAACATTATAAATGCGCAATTTTAATTGTTTCTCATGATTTGCATTTGGTGATAGATGCTACCGATGAAGTAATTTGCCTGAATCATCATATATGCTGTTCCGGAAAGCCGGAAAATGTAAAAGATAATATGTTCTTTAAGTCGCTTTTCCCAGAAGGAAAACCTCATGATATTGCATTTTACAGTCATCATCATGACCATTGCCATTGCTTGAACGGAGAGGAAAAGGAAATCTTTTCATGATAGAGGATTTTATCATATATGCTCTGGCGGCAGGAAGTATTATGGCGGCATTGGCAGGTCCTATCGGCAGTATGATGCTGTGGCGTTCTTTGTCTTATTTCGGGGACGCAATGTCTCATACTGCGCTTTTGGGAATTGCCGGTGGGATTTTATTGGGGATAGGGTTTAATGCCGGCGTTTTTATCATGGTGGTTATGTGTGCCTTGCTGTTTGCTTTCTTACGGGAAAAGAAAATCGCCAAAGCTGATACGCTGTTATGCATTATTGCTCAGGTCGGTCTGTCTTTGGGTATTATAGCGATGGCTTTTTCTCAGACCGGAAGCAGTACGTTAATGGGCTTCTTGTTCGGCGATATTCTGGCGCTGACGATTGAGGATATTATGTATATTTTGGGAGTCGGAGCCGTCGTTCTTGCCGCTTTGGGCTTTATTTGGAATAAAATGATACTTTTGACCTTTGATGAAGAAACGGCAATGGCGGAAGATAAACGCTTAACTTTGCTTAATCTGCTTTATATGCTGTTGATTGCTTTGTTCGTTTCTTTGGCAGTGAAGACAACCGGAATCCTTATGGTTACCGCCTTGTTGATTATTCCGGCAGCGGCAATGCGGCATTTGAGTAAGACGCCGGAGACTATGGCTGTGAAAGCTTCCGTTCTGGGCGTGCTTTCCGTGTTTTTAGGAATATGGCTGTCTTTTCGTTTCGATTTGCCTGCCGGTCCGGCAATCGTAATTTCTGCGGCGGCGTTGGGTGCTTTTTCATTTGTCTTTAAAAAAAGATGATAACTTTTTAATTTCTATGCTATAAAAACTTTAAAAGCTTAATTGTCATAAGGATGCTGAAAATGGTTCGAGTCGTAGAGCTTGATTTTTCTGACTTTTATTATACTCCGGAACACCTTTCTTATATTCCGGAAAAGAAAATGGGCGGAGCATTAAGACAGGTAGCTCCAGATGATATAAACGATTTCGTTGCGGTTTTGGAAAAAACTTATGCCGGTAATCGCAGTTATTCGGTGTCTTATGACGGAGTGGTATTCCGTGTTGAACGGGTTAGTACCTTGACCGGAATACATTATTCTGCCCGCAGAATGCCCAGAAAAGTGCCGGATTTTTCGCGGCTCGGTTTTCCGGATCCGGTTGCCAATCATCTTTTTTCTTTGGTTAATTGTGGTGGATTGGTGCTGTGGAGCGGTGCAACAGGTATGGGAAAGACAACCTCTATTTCTTGCTTGTTAAGAAGGTATTTAGAAACCAAAGGCGGTTTTGCCTATACGATTGAAGACCCTCCGGAAATGCCTTTGGACGGAGTTTATCAAGCCAAAAACGGCGGTCTTGGTTTGTGTAAGCAGACGGAAACAATCGCTGATGCCGATTGGGGCGAAGCTTTGCGTTCGGCTTTGCGTTCTCGGCCTCGGTATATTCTGGTTGGAGAGATAAGAACTCCCGAAACCGCAAGTCAGGTTTTGCGAGCCGCTTCCAGTGGGCATTTGGTTCTTTCAACTATTCACGCAAACAGTGTTGAAGATGCTTTGAACTCGGTAATTAAATATGCAATTGCGGCGGGTTTGAACGAAACTTTGGCTGCGGATTTGCTGTCGCGCGGTGTTTTGGCAGTTTTGCATCAGAAATTGCAGGGGGCAAACAGTCTTCGGCCGGAGATTTCTTTTGTCTTTGCTAATCCAGACCCTCAGCAGGCTGACCAAGTGCGGGTTATTGTTCGGTCGGGACAGATTGTACTCGGTACCGTTATGGAAGCCCAAACAGCAAAGATATTTCAGGGAAAATCTTTATTCCGGACTTTTTAATAATTTTGTGGGCGTTCTATGCCTTCATAATTTTCCCAAGGAAAGACAATCCAAGTATCTTGGCTTACTTCTTTAAAGAAAATGTCGGTTTCTGATTTGCCGGCAGGTTTGGCATAAACCGTAGCGATATAAGCTTTTGGCATCTTTTGGCGGACTAAGGCCATGGTCTTTCCACTGTCGACCAAGTCGTCTACAACCAGAGTATTTTCACCGTTGCCGGAAGGCATTTTTAAAACTTCGGCAGTGTCATTTTGGGTCGTATTGCTGTTATAGCTTTGGATACAGATAGTATCCAGATTATGCATATCAAGTTCTCGGGCAATGATTGCGGCGGGGACTAATCCTCCACGAGAGACACAGTATATCTGCGTAATGTTACGTTTTGCCAGTTCCGGCTTTAAAAGGGCGGCAAGGGCAGATATGTCTTTATCTATCATATTCCATGATAAAAATAAGTAATTGGGTTTATTGTCCGGCATGGGAAACCTCTTTGATTAAGTTGTCTAGCTTGTGAGTGATAAGCGGGGACGTCCAGTCTACTTTGCCTTTTAAACGTTGGATTTCCTTTCCTTCGGCATTTAATAAAACTGCCAAGGGAAAGCTTTTTAAGCCTATGGAATTGGCAAAAATGCTATCCTTGTCCAGATAAATGGGAAGGCGGCGGATATCCAATTTTACCATTATGAGGCGGGCGTCGTTAAGGTTTGCTTTTTTGCTCATTATCGGAATGATTTTCAGCTGTTCGGAAGGGTATTTTTGGCGCAAAGAGTCTAAGGCTGTTAAAGATGCCATGCAGACAGCGCAAGTTTTGCTCCATAAAAAGACAATAACCGGAGTGCCTTGAAATTGCTTTAAAGTTTGGGCTTCGTCTTTGGCGTTATAAAACGGAGTCTGAGAGTATTCGGAGCCGGCTGCCGTGGCTCGGAAAGGTAAAAGTAAGCAAGCAATAAGGAAAAGCCGGAAAATCATTTAAAGAATAACGCTATGGCCGTAGGACTGTTGGTGCAGGCAGTACGGTAGTTGCTGCAAGAGAATGTGGAAGAAGAAACTACGCAAGCGTGGACACTGGGACCCCATGTGGCTTCGGCAAAGTTTAAACATTCGGCTTCGTTTGTTATGTTAAAGCGAATGGTGAAAAACGGCCGAGAAAGATTTTTATCTGCCAAAAGGGAAAGGTAGGTGTTGTCTCCGCTAAAGTCGCCCGGAAGACCTAAGGATATTGCTCGCCCATAAGAGGTTTCCAACACGGTTTTAGAGCCGGCTCGACAAATGGAAAGGACATCACTGCCGGCTCCGGCACGTTCGTAGTCGCAAAAATAAGAGGTGAGGTTGCTATACGTTGACGGCGGTATGTAATTGTTAAGCGTAAGACCTAATATCCGGATTTCTTTTTCGGCGGCTCGGATTTCGGCAATTTCTCTTTTATAGCGAGTCTCTTTAATGACGGTGGAAGCGGCGGACGTAATTCCTACGCCAATTGCGCCAAGAAGAGAAATATAGCCTAAAACTTCAAATAAAGTTGCTCCGGATTGAGAGTTTTGCATAAAAGAGCCTCCTTATTTAAACTTTAACCAGATGTTTTTGGTGTCGGCGTTGCAGGAAGTTTGGGCGGCATTTACCTTCATCGGAAGCTTTTGATTTAAGCTTCTTTGCCAACTGGCGGAGCTGGAAGAAGATATGCTCCAATCTATTAATTCGTTGCCCCAAGAATGCGTCAAAACAACTACACAGAACTCTCGAGGGGAATTATCAAGCTTAATCGTAAAAGAAGATGAGTCTGAGGCAAATCCTATTTGCGCTCCGGCTTTGCTGGGGATATAACCTTCGTTATAGTGCTTGATTATTTTTTCGTCGCTTAGGTATTGGCCAATGCCTCCGCTGCCGGAAACAGTATAACCGCCGGAAGAACTCGGACCACGCCAAGCAAACTTTCTTTTAATATCGTCAACCAGATTTTGAACCTGAAAAATTGTTTCTGTGTGGGCTCGGCGCATGAAAACATTTGCAATCAGACTGTAAACACTGCTAGCAACAACGCCAAGGAGAATCAAAACAAAAAGCATCTCCATTGCCGTACGGCCTTTTTCGGTAGAATATTTTTTCATCATGTTTTTATCCTGCCTTTAATAGAAAGATAAGGAAACATCTTGGGTTACTGCGGTACAGTACGCAAGAGCCTGCGTCTTGCTCATGGGTAAAAGCGGGTAGCCGGAAGCATCTTTGGCAGATGCCAGAACTCCGTTTACTTTAAATATGTAATTTCCCCAATTGTAGGCAGTCATATCCAGACAATTTTCCTTGGGAACAGAAGTAAATGTTATGGTAAATACTTCATGACAGCCGGCGGTGCTTGCTCCGCAAGTTGCTCCTGCAGATGTAAGGCGCTGACCGGTAACGGAGATAGATGTACCAACCGGAGGTACGGCTGCACCGTTAGTGTCTACTCTTAAAACGCCTTGGTCTTTTAAATAGCCTAAGATGTCCGCCGGAGAGCGGTAATTCGTTTTCCATGAATATAAAGCACGGATTTTATCTGCCATATCCTGTATTTCTACAATCGCTTTTGCCGAAGAGGTTTGACGGGTTGCCATGCCGGCAAGCTGGGTTACGCCTGCGCTGATAACGCCGATAACGCCTAAGACGCCAAGCATTTCTATTGCTGAACGTCCGCATTGGGCAATTATGTTTTTTCTTTGTCCGGCAAGCACGATTTAATTTCCTTTCTCTTTTACCGCTAAGGTTAAACTTTTTTCTGTACGTATTCAAGAAGTTGGTTTTTATCTAAACTAAAATTATAGTCTAGCCATGTTTTTTCCAGTTCTGTAAGTTTTTCGCCAAGGCTTTTTCCGCTGAAACCTAGGGCTTTTAAATCTGCGCCATGAAGGGGAAACTGTGGTATTTCAGCAGATGACGCTTCTTCAAGCAGAGTTATAAACGGTTCGTCTTCGGCAAAAGATAAATGACAGGCGCCGGCTCTTTGGCGGGCAAAGGCAAGCAAAAGCGAGTCAATGACGTTTTCTTTGCCATACTTATAAAGAGTTTTTAAAATACCGATGTTTTTCAGTGCGGCAAGAATCTCTCCTTCAAGGCTTAGTTCGCAAAGGCGTTTTTTTTGTAGGTTGCTGAGCCGGAGATTCTTTTTTTGCGCCATAATCTTATCCGGTGATAACGGCAAAATTACAGCCAGACGGCGGATTAAATCCGGCTGTAATCCTTTTAAAACAATGCCTCGGGTTTCTAACCATACAAGCTGATTAAGCGCTGGAATGTCATGGATTTCTTTATCAATAAAAGCCAAAACGCCACTTTGTTCCATGGTTTTTAAAATTATATCCGGCCTTGGAGACATTATGATTTTAAAGAACTCTTCTTTTATGCGTTCTTTGGAAAGTTTTTGCAGCATAAAGGCGTTTGCTTTTATGGCATTAAGGGCGGTTTTATCCATGCTTTCATGCCCGTAATAAGCATAAAAACGGAAAAAACGTAAAATCCGCAAAGCATCTTCTTTAATCCTTTGTTCCGGATTGCCGATAAAGCGAATCCTGCCAGCGGACAGGTCTTCAAAATTATCCAAAGGGTCGTAAACCAAGCCGTCTTTATCCGCATAAAAAGCGTTTATCGTAAAGTCTCTACGCAAAGCGTCTTCGTACCAGTCCGTACCGAAAGAGACGACGGCGTGCCGTCCGTCGGTGGCAATATCTTTGCGCAAAGTGGTTATTTCTATTGCTCGGTTGTGCCGACGGGTTAGAGCCATAACCATACCAAAAGATATTCCGGCAGGAATGGTTTTGATGCCGGCGGCGTTAAGGCGGGCTTGTACTTCTTCGGGGAGAAGCTTGGTCGCAAGGTCGATATCTTTTACGGGATAGCCCAAAAGAGCATCACGAACACAGCCGCCAACAAATAAAGCCTGATTGTCAAGAAGGGTGAAAATCTCCGCTATATCCGAGTCTTGCAGCCATTCGTTCGGGCTTATCTGACCGATTGCGTTCATTCGCTTTTACCTAAAACTGCCGGAACAATTTTGCCGTCAACAAGCTTCGGGGCTGTATATTCGCTGCCTGCCGGAGATTGTTCCCATAGGCTGAAACCGCCGGCGGTTAAGCCAAGCAAGATTACTCCGGCAATGGCTAAGCTCGTCCATGGTATATCTTGACGTTTAGTCTTTTTTGCCCAAATAAAATAAATAATCGTCGGAGCCAGTAAAGGCAGGATATAAATAAGTAATATTCTTATCATTTGCTTTATTCCTTTTCTTGCTTCATATTTTTACAGCATAACCTGTTTTTTGTTAAAGGAGAAAATAAAATGCTGCCTTTGTTTTCCTTAAACTGGAATTATCTTGCTTTTATTTGGTTGGGGGCTTATGTCTCGGTTAATTTGCTTACGGCAGGATATATAATTTATCGGCGGAAACATAATTTGCCGATTTTAAATTGTTCCGGAGCAATTATTCTTTCTGCATATGTTGTTTTCTCTGCTTTGGCGTTTAGTGTTTTTGCTTCTTCCGAAGCGCTTAAAACCATGACTTGGGGCGAGTTTGTTTTTGTCGTTGGGGCGGCGTGGGGATTGATGCTTGTCAATTACCTGATGCCGGATACCCGTAAGGGAAATGCGGCAAAAGTATTATGTTTGTTGGCGGCAATAGCGGGAAGCTTTTTCTTTATGAGCGGGTCGGCATTTTCTCCTTTACCCGTGCCGCAAATTGTCGGCGGATTGTTGGCGCTGCTTTGTTGGCTCTGGCTGACCAAAGCCTTCGTGGTGATGAATAAAGTTCCCGGATTGACGATTTCTACGGTCGGACTTATCGGCTTTGGAGTCTTTTTCGTGGCGATATTTAATTCTTATGTTCCGCAGGACGTCGGATTGTTAGCTGCTACACTTGCTTTGACGGCTTTGGGATTTAGGGCGTGGAATAAATATCCGGCTAAGATACTTTTAAATAAAGCGGCTGTGCTTCCTTTGGCATTTCTGTGCGGCTGGTTCTTGGTTCAGTTGGCGGCGGCAGGTTTTTGGGCTTCGGCGTTAATCTTGCCTTTGTTCTATTTCGCCGAAACTGGATATGCTTTTATAAAAAAATACTTCCCGCAGCTTAAAAGCACTCCTTTTGCAGTTCAAGTTTCGGAATCTGATTTGCCGCAGGAAAATCTGCTCAGCTTTATCTTCCGGAAGAATCTGCCTTTATTCTTGCTTGCTCCGTTAGCGACAACGCCTTCTTATAACCTGTTTTTTGTCGGCTTGGCGTTCTTGTTCGCTGTGTATGGTATGTATCAGCTGAAACACTTCGGAGAGAAAGAGCCGTCCCTAAGAGAAATTACTTCCGGTATATATCAGTCCGCAAAACAGGGATTTGCTCAGCAAAAACAGCTGTATCAGGAAATTATTACCAAAAGAGCGGAAAATGATAATCCTAAACCCGAAGAGGAAAAGCCGGTGAAGGTCAAAGCTACGGTTAAAACAAAGGCTAAGGCTAAAGTTAAAGCTAAAACTAAAACTGCATCTAAAACCAAGACCAAGAGTAAGGCTAAAACTAAGACGGCTAAAAAAGCTCCTCTGGCTTCACGGGCGTAAATAAAAATAAGCCAAAAGAAAACGGCGTCCAAAAAATGGACGCCGTATTTCTTTGTTTTTTGCAGCTGGAGTTAGAATAACTGCAGTACACTCTGTTCTGCTTGCGAAGCCATGGACAGGGCGTTTGTACCCAAAGACTGACGGGTCTGAAGAGCAAGCATATTGGCAGCTTCTTCGTTCATGTCAGCCAAGGTCAATTCGTCTGCACCGGAAGTCAAGATGTTAATCATGCTTTCGGTAAAGTCCTGTCTGGTTTGTACAACCGAAAGGTTCTGACCAAAGGTAGAAGCTTGTGCACGCAAGGTGTTAATGGCGTCTTCGGTCTTTATGATAGAATCATTGAGCTTTGTAACATCATTCCATGATTCAGCGCTTGCAAGGCCTAAACCGGCAGAGTCAAAGGTTACACCTTCAATCAGCAAAGTACTGGTACGGGTTTCGTTGAAGTTAACCGTAAGATTATCACCGTTCAAAAGGTTAATTCCTTTGTAAGAAGTATCCTGTACCAGCTGGTCAATCTGAATTAAAAGATTGTTGTACTGATTCTGATAGGTTTCTAAAGCTTCTTTGGCTTCGGATGCGGCAACGCCCAAATCAGTATTTTCGGTCATCGTGATTGCATCTCCGGTATCGGAGGTAATGGTGAAAGATGCTCCGTCAGCACCAAGAGAAGCTTTTGCCGTCTCTTCGGCAATGCCTGCCGTAGTCAATGCGGTATTGATTGCGGTAACAACTTCTTCGGCGGTTTTGCCCTGAAGATCAGCTTTGGCAACGGTAACGTCGGTTTCGCCAACCGTGAAAGTAAGGTCATCGGCAATTGTGCTGGCAGTAACAGCCGGATCACCGGAAAGGGTGAGAGCGCCAACAACGTTGGTAGCTCCAACAGAAGTGGAAGCAGCCTGATCGGTAATGGATTTGGCTTGTTCAACCAAAGCGGTCAAAGTCGTAATACCTTCGTCGGCGGCTTTAAGTGTCTGAACCGCTTGTCCCATGCTGTCTAAAAGATTGTTAAGGTCGCTGGCGCGGGCATTCAAAGACTGCGCAGTAAAGAAAGAGGTCGGGTTGTCAAGAGCGCTGTTTACTTTCTTTCCGGTGGAAAGGCGTTCTTGGGTGCGGTCAAGCAATTCTGACGTACTCTTCAAACTGAGAAGATTGCTGCGCATGCTTGAGCTTAGAGTGATGTCATTGATAGCCATAAAATGTTAACTCCTTACTAGACAACAAAAAACAAAGAAAATCCTATATTCTGAATCCAAAAGGTTAAAAAACCTTATATAAACTCCAAATACACAATATATGTTTTAAAAGTTCATGTCTAGACAATAAATGTAGTATTAAGATTTTTTTAATATAATTGTTCTATTAGGCGATTTGAACTTCGCATATTCCGCAGGACTGTTACGTTCGAATCCGGCAAAAAACTCTGTTGCAAAGTCTTCATAGGTGCCGTTGTCAATCGCTTGGCGGATATTTTTCATTAAATCCTGATACATTTGTATGTTATGCCATGTTAACAGCATGGCGGCTAAAATCTCATTTTCTTTGAACAGGCTGTGAATAAAAGCACGGGAATATTTTGTACACGCAGGACACGGACAGCCTTCTTCTATCGGTCGTGGGTCGTCTTTCATGCTTCCTTTGCGCAGGTTTAAAGTGCCGCCATGTTTTAAAAATGCCTGAGCGGTTCGCCCGTAACGAGACGGAAGAACACAGTCAAACATATCTATGCCATGCAAAACGGCACCGACAATGTCAGCCGGAATACCAATACCCATTAAATAACGAGGTTTGTTTTCCTGAATGAACGGGGTTGTGAAGTCTATGGTTTCAAATAAAACGTTGAGCCAAACTCCGCCCAAAGCATAGCCGTCAAACGGAATGTCAGACATCAGGCGGCAACATTCTTCGCGTAAAGTCCAGTCGTCTCCGCCTTGTAAAATGCCAAAAATACCGTAGCCGGGGCGGTCTATGAAGGTTTTATAAGACCTTTCTGCCCAACGAACCGACATAAGCATCGACTTTTCAATTACTTCTTTGGGCGCAGGAAGTTCTAAGCACTCGTCCAGAGTCATCGTGATGTTGGAATCAAGCTTATGCTGAATCTCGATTGATTTTTCCGGCGTTAAATCATAAATCGTGTTGTTGTCCAAATGGGAACGGAACTTTACACCGTGTTCGTCAATCTCTCGCAAAGGGCCAAGCGACATAACCTGAAATCCGCCCGAGTCGGTTAAAATCGCCTTGTCCCAGTTCATAAACTTGTGCAAGCCGCCCATTTCTTCCACTAAGTCAATCCCAGGCTGTAACATTAAATGATAAACGTTGCCAAGAATGATTTTTGCCCCCGTGGAAGCTACGTCTTCCGGTCGCATGGCCTTTACCGTGCCGTCTGTTCCTACCGGCATAAATACCGGAGTCTCTATATCTCCGTGGGCTGTCTTTAATAATCCTCGGCGCGCTTTGCCGGATTTCTTTGTAACTTCAAAATGGAGCATCTTTTTATGTCGTTTCCTGATGATTGCTATACTTTTATTTATATAACTCTTCTAAAAGGCTTGATAATAATCGTCAAGTGATATATAAAGTCTCCCTTTCTCCGATATGTCGGAGAGCGCGTATTTATGGCAAGGGGCAGACCCGGGCATGCCTGAATGCGTTGGTTTAACTTCTAGAATAAGGAATATAAAATGCCCAAACTTAAGACCAAAAGCTCGGTCAAAAAGCGCTTTAGCAAAACCGGATCGGGCAAAATTAAAAGAAATTATGCTCATAAAAAGCATAACCTTTCCAGTAAATCCCAGAAAATGAAACGTAGCGCTCGTGGAACCGTCCTTCTTGACGCAACCAACTATAGCAACGTTATTCGTTTCATGCCGTATGCTTAAGAAAGGGGTTTATTATGGCTAGAGTAAAAAGAGGCGTAACTTCTCACGCAAAACATAAAGTCGTTTTGAGTCGTGCAAAGGGATATCGCGGACGTAATTCGAAAAATATCCGTCAGGCTCGTGAAAGAGTCGAACACGGTCTTCAATACGCTTACCGTGACCGCCGTAAAAAGAAAAGCAGCTTCCGCTCTTTGTGGATTCAGCGCATCAATGCCGGTGTTCGTGAATACGGACTTACTTATTCCCGCTTCGTTAACGGTTTGGAAAAAGCCGGAATCGAAATGGACAGAAAAGTACTCGCCGGATTGGCTGCTTCTGAACCTAAAGCTTTTGCTATTGTGGTGCAAAAGGTTAAGGCGGCTCTCGCTTAATTGCGAAAAGAAGCTGAAACAAATTAAAAGGCAGAGAGGTTTTCTTCTCTGTCTTTTTTGTGTTTGGCTAGCAAGTATCGCAAAGTCTGATTGGTGCCTGACAATAAATATGGGTGGACACCTCAAAATAAAACAAATGCAATTTATTTTGTTAGGGTGTAACTCGCTTTACATTTGAATATTTACCCCCTTCCCTTACTTTTGTTGAGACAATGTAATCCAGTCCGTAGAGTCCTTTTCGAGGGTGTTGAGAAGGGTGGATTTGAGGATAAAAAGTGCCAAAATGTCCGTTGATTATTGGGTTAATAGCATTTTATTTTCATTTACCCCTAAATTACATTGATTACATCTTCCCACTTTTAGGGGAAGGGGTTACTTCCCACTTGTAACAATGACTTCCGACTTCGAGGGAAGTTTTAAATAAATTA
>JAFWAG010000063.1 GCA_017507765.1 Alphaproteobacteria bacterium
TACCGAACATAAACTAATGGATAGAAAAAATAGCCAGTGCGGCTCGCACCGCCTCGCAAATGGCCGTCCGCCTCGGACCCTCGCACTATTGCCCGGAGCTATTTGCTTTCAAAGCGTCCGACATTACCGAACATTTGTTCCAACACGCCGAAAGTATGACCGGAAGTTGGGGTTTCTTTGGAAGACATACTGATATCCAAGCCGTCTTCTTTGGTAATTTTTCTGACTTCTTTCACTTTTCCTTCGGCATCAAAGGATATAGCCACCACTTCCCGTTCCAGTTCTTCGGGAGCAAAGAAAGCCACCTGCTCTTGTTTTCCGCTGATATAGAACCAGGTTTCTTCTTCAAACATAGCCTGTGAAGACGGCGAACCAAGCATACGCATAACATCTTCTTTGGATTGTACCCCTGGCTCTATTTGCGCAAGTAATACGGGATTAGGCTCGTTCCCTCGGTTATTGATTACCGGAGAACACGAAGCAGCCAGCACTGCCGCAGACAACCCTAAAAGCATAGCTTGATATTTCATAATTTCTTTACAATCTTTCTTAATACGTTTAACAATTCACTCTTCATATCAGAGGATAGATTAACATTAAACATATTTTATGGATAGGATACAATGCAACCGGAATTTTCTCGTTTAATCAGCACCGAGCATATAGACTCAGCCGGCAAAACCCATGAAATCACCGCCAGCCCCGCAGAATGTGAGGCTTTAGCGCAAAGATTTTCTTTGGAAGGCATCTTGCATTTATCCGCTTCGATATTTTTACAAAGGGAAAGCGCAGGCAGAATTAAAGCTTCCGGCACGTTTACGGCACAAATCATTCAAAAAAGTGCAATATCCTTAGAGCCTTTCTCTTCCACCATATGCGAAGACTTTACGACTCTGTTCACCGAAGGCGAAGAATACGCAGAGGAAATAGATATAGACTCCGACAAAGAAGATATCGACTTCATCAGCGAAGGCCGCATAGACATCGGGGAACTTACCGCCGAATACCTTGCTTTGGCGATTCCTCTGTTTCCAAGGCAGGAAGACGAAACTTTCACCTATAAAAATGAGCCGGAAGATACTGAAAATACGCAGAAAAATCCTTTTGCCGTATTAAAAGATTTAAAATAAGTAAGTATTTGCTTGCGATTTTTCCAAAAATTATATATGTATAGCCCCTCGCACTTTATTTAAAAGTGATAAAAGATTTTATTTTAGTTTAAGAAAGAAAGAAAAAAATGGCTGTTCCAAAGAAGAAAACCACACCTTCGCGCCAAGGTATGCGCCGCTCTCATCACGCGCTTGCCAGCACTAACGTAGCAGAGTGCCCGAACTGTGGCGAACCGAAGCTTTCTCATCACGTTTGCGAAAGCTGCGGCTACTATGACAAGAAAGAAGTTGTTTCTGAAAAGCAGACAACTGAAGACTAATAATTAAGGGTGTAGGCTCTTGAAAAAGCATTTTACCATTTCCGTTGACGCCATGGGAGGAGATAACGCTCCTGCCAGTGTGGTTGAGGGAATAAGTATAGCTATGTCTCGTTATCCCGAACTTAACTTCCTTTTGTTCGGGGATAACGATGTTATAGCTCCGTTGCTTACGCAATGCCGGGTTCCGTCTTCTCGTTGCGAAGTTATTCACACAAACGAGTTTGTCAAAAGCGATGATAAGCCCTCTGCGGTTGTCCGCCATGGCAAGAAAACCAGTATGTGGATGGCGATTGACGCCGTGAAGAAAGGGCAAGCAGATGCAGCAGTATCCGCCGGCAACACCGGAGCCTTAATGATAATGGCAAAGTTCTGCCTTAGCACCATGAAGGGTATTGACCGGCCTGCCATTTGTACGGCTTTGCCGACCAAAACCTCTCAAGTAGTCATGCTTGACCTTGGTGCCAACGCCGAATGCGATGCCAACAACCTTGTACAATTTGCTTTAATGGGCAGTGTTTACAGCAAAGCTTTATTCGGCGTACAACGCCCGCGTGTCGGCTTGTTAAACATCGGCTCGGAAGAAACCAAAGGCCGCGATGAAATCAAAGAAGCGGCGGCAACCTTAAAAGGTATGCAAAACGCTCCGTTTGAATTCAAAGGTTTTGCCGAAGGAACGGATATCTTCCCCGGCAATTTCGATGTTATTTCTACGGACGGTTTTTCGGGCAACGTTGCTTTAAAGTCCATTGAAGGCACCGCAAAGTTTTTAATGTCCTCTTTAAAGGCCAACATAAAAGCTTCTTGGCTTGCCAAGTTTGGTATTTTGTTTGCCCTTCCTGCCTTGTTAAAGTTAAAGAACCGCTATAACCCGAACCGTTATAACGGGGCTATGCTTATGGGTTTAAACGGCATTACGGTAAAAAGCCATGGCAGTGCGACTGCGAAAAGCTTTGCAAATGCTATCGGTGCGGCTTATGACCTTGCCCGCCATGACGTTATTTCCCTTATTCGTAATGAATTGGAAACGTTTAAGCCTTTAAATCCGGACAATACTGACACTGCATCAACCTCTTAAAGGATAAGGAAATGTTGCGTTCTCGTTTACTTGGCGTAGGCTCATATCTTCCCGAACGCATTGTTACCAATGACGATTTGGCAAAAATTGTTGATACCAGCGACGAATGGATTTACGAACGCAGCGGCATTAAACGCCGTCATATCTTAGCCGAAGACGAATGCACCTCCACCAGCTCTATCAAAGCGGCAAAAGAAGCTTTGGCTATGTCGGGTTTAAAAGGCGAGGATATAGACCTTATTATTTTGGCAACCGCCACTCCGGACAAGACTTTTCCGGCAACCGCCGCCATTATCCAAAGGGAACTTGGCGCCAAAGGAGCCGCCTTTGACATTCAAGCAGCCTGTTCCGGCTTTTTGTATGCCATGTCGATTGCCGACAGTATGCTTAAAAACCGCCAAGCAACAACGGCTTTGGTTATCGGGGCAGAATCCCTATCCCGCATAACGAACTGGCTAGACCGCAACACTTGCGTTTTGTTCGGCGACGGAGCCGGAGCAGCGATATTCCGAGCCGAAGAAGCTACCGACAGCATACAAAGCTTTGGCATTCATGACATGATTATCCGCTCTGACGGCAATCAGTTTGACCTTTTGTGCAGCAGCGGAGGCGCCGCCACTTCAGAAGATTGCGGCAAAATCACCATGAACGGCAGAGAGGTTTATCGCCATGCGGTAACCAACCTTACCTCCATTGCCGAAGAAATCCTAACCCGCAACCACTTGTCGCATCAGGATTTAGACTGGTTTATCCCGCATCAGGCAAATATGCGGATAATTGAATCCGTAGTACAAAAAATCGCTCTTCCCATGGACAAAGTTATCTTAACGATTGAAGATACGGCGAACACCTCGGCGGCCTCCATTCCCATAGCCTTAGCCAAAGGATTTACTGACGGCAAACTAAAGGCGGGGGATTTAATCTTATTTGACGCCATGGGCGGCGGTTTCACTTGGGCAGCCGGCTTACTTCGCTTATAGCCTTACCAAACAAAGAGCTTGAACAAACGATATTTTTCCCTTTATGATAGGAACAATAATCAAAGGGGAGACGTGCCATGAAAATCTGTTTTGGTATAGTTTTAGGCTTTATAATTTTGGCAATACCGGAAATATCTTCGGCGCAGTCTTCGGCTGATGCTTTCAAACGGTTTATCGCCTCTTCTCCGGAAGCCCAAGCCGCCATCAAAAAAGCCGCAGATTCCGAACAAATTGATGCCGGCTGTATGTACAGTGCCAAAGGAAGCCATATCGGCGTTACCGTAACCAAAGACGGCAAAATCTATAACTGGACAATGGGCGAAAACGATAAGAAAGAGCAAAAAAAGCTTGTCGCCACGAATGTTAATTTGGCGGACAACCTGTTTGCCTTAAAGGACGCAAACGGCTTTGCCAACGCCTCTTTGGATTACGAGATTGACGGCACTTCCTATTGCTATGTCCGCACCAAAAGCAGCACTGCCACCAAAGAAGTCCTCTGGCCTCGCAACGGACTGATGAGCGGCGGAAGAACCGTTCCTCCGGCGGCAAAAGAATTGTTTGAAGCAACCATAAACACCGCCGCTATCGGCATGGGTATGCAGTCGCAAAAATAATCCCCCGCTTTTTCCGGTTATCTTTCGAGCATCCATATACGGAAAATACCGTTGCCGTCGGAAGTTCCTCCGTTTGCTTCCGTATTACCTCCGCTAACACCACCGCCTTCGTCAAACACAAAGATATCCTGACTGCAAGCCGGCCAACCGGACGGCATACTTTCTAAGCATACTCTGCCGCCCCCGCCGGAAGTATGGCCTCCCCCACCATAACCACCGGCTCCATTATAACCACTGCCTCCGTAAGCTCCTCCACCTCCGACCTGTAAAGTAGAGGACGTATTATATGCACCTGCACCTCCGCCGAATCCTTCTCCGCCGGCTCCGCCACCATTATCTCCGCCTCCGCCAAAACCACCGCCACTACTGACAGCATCTCCTCCGGCAAAGCCACTACCTCCATCATAGCCATAACTTCTTTCTTGCACGGCTCCAACTCTCCAATAGTATCCGCCACCACCAGTATTTACATCGGCATCATGCGAAACATCAACACCAGAACCATATATGTACGTTTTTCCCAAACCTCCGGCTTGACAACGAGAACCACAATTGGCAGGAGCTCCGCCAACTCCTCGACATCCAGGATAGGAACCGCCACCGCAATTATTACCACCGCCGCCATAACCACCGTCGCTACCACCTCCCGCAACCATTATGCGGTACTTGTCACGGAGGTAATTATTCGCATGCGTACCGGAAGCCATCGAAGGGATAGAACGCCAATCAAGACCATAACGGATCTCCGTTCCTCCGGCACCGTCAGTACTTCCCGTCCGCCCGCTTCCGACAATAATAAAGAACTGCGGCGTATCCTCAGTGCGAAAAACGCCCCAAGTGTAGCCACCTTTATATCCCTTCCCATTTCCTCCATAGGCTTCAAACCTATATTTTCCTGGGCGAGGAAGATTATAAGTATATGTTACCCCATGGGTAAAATCACGGATAGATGTCCATGCCGGACTTTTGCTCATATCGCAATAAGATGTCTGGGCACCGTCCCAATAGACCGTATAATTACCGCTTGCTGGAGCTGACTTACCTAAACTGGTATAAGCCGTTTTTATATCATTGCATATTGGTCCTATTTCATTTGCCATAAGCGAACAAGTACGGGTTTCATTTTCCGTATAACAGGCGTATATAATCTCACTTTCCGTATAGCCTTTATTCGTGCCGGAGGGGAAATAGCATGTTTCTTTTACATAATTCCCAGCTCCTTTGGATAGGCGGTACTCCATAACTTCCGAAGGCGGAAGCTTTCCTGCAAGCATATAAACCGTAGCGACCGCTTGACAGGTGTCATTAAGCTTCGGCGCGTTATTCCAAGCAATTAAACAAGAATCTTCATAACCTTCCGCTCCGGCATTACACTTTTCAATTATCCGCAAGTTTTTATCAACGGCGTTTTCCCACGATGTTATACAATCATCTTGAATACAAAACTCATCAGCCTTAAGACGGTTAAAGTTATGCGCTTCAATCTCCGCAAAGATTTCTTCCATATCCAGAACCGCAGCATTTTCTTCCTTATCGTAAGTAGTGGTAACTACGGGTATTCCTTTGGGCAAAGACGTAAAGCCGTAATTGGATATATTCTCTGCCCAAATGCCGTTAATGCCCCAAGCCTTGGTTGCATCTTGTGCCGAATATATCCCTGCCGACACGCCAAGCAACGAAGCTACCTTTGCGGCTTTCATATCGTTTCCGGCATCTGTAGCGGCTATCATTGCGTTTATGCTACCGTCAGAATCTTTCTTGATGCCTATTTTGTATCCGGTTATATCTA
>JAFWAG010000064.1 GCA_017507765.1 Alphaproteobacteria bacterium
TGAAAACAGTTTTAGTAAACATTATACCCAAAACACCGTGATCAAAAGTACTTATATAAGTGCCGGTGTTGGTAATCACTCTGGCGGTTGGGGTTGGGGCTGGGGAGGATATGGTCTTGCCGTATATGTAAACAATGTCTTACAAGCTGTTGCCGGAGGGGGCGGAGGCGGTGGCTCCTATTCTTCCGGGTACGGTTCTGGTGGTGGAGGTTGGAAAGGTGGTAATGGGAAAAATAAAGGCGGCAGCATAGTTGCCGATAGCGTTAATGATGGCAGTTACGGAGGAAGTCCTGGAGGAATGAAAGCTTCCGGTACCGCTGGATATCCGTATGGCGGTGCTGGAGGACTTCCAGGGGGAAGCGGAGAAGGAAGCTGGGGCTGTTCGAGTAGCACCTGTTATGGCGGTGGCGGAGGTGGCGCCGGTTATTGTGCTTCCGGCTTAAGCTGTTCGGAAACTTTGGCTTATAAAACTCAAAGAACATACGCATACAATACTAGCAACACCCCTATGAGTAATCCGATGATGGGAGTATATTTAATCAATCTTGATTAAGGATTCAAAAAAGAATCCAAAATCAATAACTTAGTAAAAAGATAGTTACGCAAACGAAATAAACAAAGCTTTGCTTGACTAAATAAGGCAATAAGAGCTATAAAATATACTATGGAAACAACTTTTTTACGGGTATTTTTATAGCCATGCATTCCTTTACGGTTGATGATTTTATAAATAGTTTAGAGTCCGTAACGGTTTCACGTGAAACAATCGAGAAGCTGAAAATATATGCCGAGCTTTTAAAGAAATGGCAGAAAACCATTAATTTGGTAAGTTCTGCGACCATTCCCGATATGTGGCAACGGCATTTTTTAGACAGCGCACAGCTTATCAAATACTTTCCCAAAGGCGCCAAAAAGCTTGTTGACATGGGCAGCGGAGCCGGTTTTCCGGTTTTGGTCCTTGCGTTATTGAACCCGAATCCGGAGCTTGAGATTCACGCCATTGAAAGCGATACAAGGAAAGTGGCCTTCATGCGGGAAGTTATCCGCAACTGCCAACTTACGGTAAATGTTCATAATTGCCGCATAGAGCAAACAGCCCCTTTTCCGGCGCAGATTATTACGGCTCGTGCGCTTGCTCCGCTTAGGGATTTGTTGACATATGTTCACCCGTTTATTACTAATGATAGCGTATGTTTATTTTTAAAAGGTCAAAATATAGATACAGAAATAAAAGATATGCACCGCAAATGGAATGCCGAGATAGACTTACAGCCGAGTCTTTCCGACCCAAGCGGAAAAGTAGCAATTATCAGAAATGTCCGGGAGATTTAAAGCCATGACACAGAAAAACAGCCTCAACAAGCATCGTGAACCGAGAATCATTGCGGTAGCGAATCAAAAAGGCGGCGTTGGGAAAACCACGACGGCGGTTAATCTTGCGACGGCCATTTCTGCCATTAACAAGAAGGTTTTGATTATTGATTTAGATCCGCAGGGCAACGCCAGTGTCAGCGTAGGACTTTCACGTTTAAACAACGGAGCGAACGCCTACAGTGTTTTGACGGGTCGCCGCCGTTTATCTGATACGGTATCTTGGACGAAAATCCCGAATCTTTCGTTAGTTCCGGCGAGTCTTGACCTTTTAGGCATTGATATAGAGTTTGCCGAACAGGAAAATCCGCAGTTCTTTTTAAAGAAAGCGTTAAAAACCACGCCTTCAGGGTATGATTATATCATTATTGACTGCCCTCCGGCGGTTGGTCTTTTGACGATAAATGCACTGGTTGCGGCTGATGCGGTTATTGTTCCGATACAATGCGAATATCTTGCATTGGAAGGCGTTGCGGATTTAGTCAAAACCATAGAGAAGGTAAAAAAGAACTTTAACCCTGGCTTAGACATTCAAGGCATAGTTTTAACCATGTTTGACGCTCGGAACAATTTATCGGACATGGTTGCTTCGGACGTCAGAGGTTACTTTGGGGATAAGGTTTACAACACGGTTATTCCTCGCAATGTCAGGGTTTCCGAAGCTCCGTCTCATGGCAAGCCGGTTCTTTTGTATGATTGGCGGTGTCCTGGGGCGCAGGCTTATATCAGCCTTGCCGGAGAAATGTTGAAAAGAGAAGAAGGTATATGCGCATGAGCAACGATAAGAAATTAGGCTTAGGCAAAGGATTAAGCACGCTTTTAGGTTCAGACGGCAGCGAAGATAATTCTTCCTTTGCAGCGGAAGGAGATTTTTCGGAACACATTTCCGTTATTAACATTATGGAGTTATTTCCCAGTCCTTTTCAGCCTCGGCAAGTTTTCAGCACCGAAGCAATAGAGGATTTAGTTGATTCGATAAAGGAAAAGGGGATTTTACAGCCTTTATTAGTCCGTCAGAGCAAAAACAATCCGTCTTCGTACGAGATAATTGCGGGCGAAAGAAGGTGGCGAGCTGCCAAAGCCGCCGGTTTAAATGAAGTTCCGGTTATTATCAAAGATTTTAATGACAAGGAAACATTGGAAGTTGCCTTGGTTGAAAATCTGCAAAGGCAGGACTTATCGCCGTTGGAAGAAGCCGAAGGTTACCGCCGTTTATTGGAGGAGTTTTCGCATACTCAAGAAGAATTGGCAAAAGTAATTGGTAAAAGCCGCAGTCATATTGCGAATACGGTCAGATTGTTGGGTTTACCGGACAAAGTCAAAGGATATATAGAGAAAGGCGAACTAAGTGCCGGCCATGCCAGAGCATTGATAAATGCGAAGCATCCGGAAACTCTTGCTGAAAAAATTGTTAGCAAAGGTTTAAACGTTCGGCAAACGGAACAGCTTGCAAAAGAAGATAAAAATCTATCCAAAACAACAAATAAAACTGCCTCGGTAAAGCCGGAAAAAAATCCTGACATTCAAGAAATAGAGGAAGCTTTATCCGATGCTTTGGGTATGCCCGTTATAATTACGGTTAAAGATGACGCAGGCTCAATAAACATAAGGTTTAAAAGCCTTAGCGAACTTGACGATATAGTGCAAACATTAAGTGAGTTTAGAAAAGCATCTTGATATAAAGTAATTACATCAGAATCTCTGAAGTGGGTTTGTGTTTACAGGATATCTATAAACACAAAGTAATAATTTGTTGCTTTGTAAAATATTTAAGCAATGTAATTACATTTGTTTAAAATATTTTTCTACGAAGTAATTACTTTTTTGCCAAAGACGCTATTTGCATCAAAGCACGGGAGCAAATCAGCTCTGCCGGATTACCGGTGGTTTTGCAGTCTTTTTCCGTATCGACAACCAACTGCAATACTTTAAAGATTTTTTCGTTGCTCCACATTTGCACTTGGCGTTTAAAACTGGCCTCTCGTTTAAAGTTTACGGGAGGAAACAAAGAGCGCAAAGCCTCGTCCCCCCGCATACCGGCGTTAATTTTTGCTTTTATCAGGTGCAGGCGTTGAAAATGATAAAGGGTTGCCCGAATGATAGAGACGGCGGCATTTTCATCTTCGCGGAATATTTTGGTTAAGGCTTTATTCATAGCGGTGAAGTTACCCTCCCCCACGGCATAAGTTAAGTCTTCCATAGAGACGGCGGAACCGTCGCCGACAATATTCATTGCATCGTCCAAGGTAATTTCTTCTTTTTCTCCGGCGAACATAATCAGCTTAGCAATTTCCGTTCGGGTTATAGCCCTATCTGCGCCCAAGTTTTCCGTCAGCCAAGCCAAAGCTTCTGCCGCCAGTTTTTTTCCGCTTTCTGCGACTTGGTCGGCGATAATTTTTTTCAAAGAAGCGTCATCATCGGCATAGCAGGCTATAACCGCCATTTTTGTTGACGACTCCGCCAGTTTTCGCAAGGAGGAAGTCTTTAAAAGGTTTCCTGCGCTGATAACGGCAAAGGAATCTCCGTTATATCGTTCCAGAAAGTCGTTTATTGGCTCGGTTAAGTTATTATCGGCGTCGTTAATGCGGATAAGCTTTCGCCCGCCCATCAAAGGAATTGCCGCCGCTTCATCGAACAGTACGGAAGGACAAGCCTTAAAGCTTGCGGGGGACAAGGCGACCACTCTGAACGGGTCTTGCAAGTCTTCGGTAACGGTTTTTGCCAAAGCCAAAGACGTTTCCCGTACGGCGCCCTCATCTGGCCCATATACTAACACGGCTTTAATTTTCGTGTCGGGTTTGGCAAGGAAGTTTTTATATTGAACCTGATTAAACTTCATCAGCTTTCCCCGCTATCGGGCAACGGGCGGTGTTCTTGCAGATATTTTTTAAGGAATACGGTTACCCGCAAAGCGATATCTTGCGCCAAAAGCTTAATGATTCGTTCTTCCACGTCTTGTTCGGCGGTAACGGTGCTGTAAGCACTTTGCAGGACGTTATAACTGGACTGAGCAAAAGCGGAATCCTGTAAGATAACGTCAGCCCCTTTTCGGAGGGTATAGACGGATTTATAACCGATTGTAATACGGGTTGGGATATTATCGGAGCGTATGCCCTGCTCGCTGACCAAGATTTTTTCGTTTGTAACCTGCAAGGTATATACTTTATCTTTGCTTGCTCGTGGAGCCAGAGTATTTTGCAAGTCTTGGCGCATAATCATACCCAAGCGGTTTTGAATGGGCGCAACGTATATCTTAGCAATTTCCGCCGTTATCGCTTCGTCTTGTTTGGGAAGCAAGCCGGTTTTGTTCGCATACAAAGGCTGAAAACCGCAGGCATTCAAAGCAACGGTTCCGGCAAGCAATGCTCCAACAGCGGCAAAAGCGGAAAAGTTTTTCATTATTTACTCGGTATTTGGGCAATTCTTAGCTGGCGAGCACGGGTCAATATAGCATCTTCCAGTTTCGTTGCCATTTGCGCTGGCACATCTGCGTCCACCCAATCGCCCTGCTCGTTTTTAACCTGTTTAAATACGGAAACCTTAATTCCGTCCGAGCGTAAAGCTTTTGTCATAATGAAAGCATTTATTTTGAATCGTTCATTAGTAATATCCGGCGGAGTATACCAATCGGTAATAATCACGCCACCGAAGGGATCAGCCGAGCTTAAAGGCAAGAAGGACAAAGTATCCAAAGCCGCCCGCCATAAGAAGCTGTTTACCCCAATGGAAGTACCGCCGGTTTCATCTTGTTTTGCTACACCGCCGAACAGGGTTAAGCCATCTTCGCCGAATATAGAATCAGGTTTTTCACCAGAAGAAGTATATTTTCCGTCGCCGTATTTTTCTGGATAAGTATATTCGACATCACCGGAAGAGCAGGCAGAAATAAAAGCACAAGCACTTAAAGATAAAATAATTTTTGCAGTCTTCATTTTTTATCCTATTTTAATCAGCAATAAAGGAAGGATATAAGAAAAGAAGTGGCTTTACAACCGTTCTTTTTAATTTCTGCAAGGGAGCAAAAGCATGGATATAATCGCAAAATATCAAGAGATTAAGGCAAGTTTAGGGCAGGGAGTACGGCTTATGGCGGTAACGAAGAACCACACGGCGGAGGAGATACGCCCGTTATTAGAAGCCGGCCATAGACTGTTCGGAGAAAATCGGGTTTTTGAGGCCATAGAGAAGTGGCAGCCGTTAAAGGAAGAATATCCGGACATAGAACTTCACATGATAGGCTCTTTGCAAAGCAATAAATTAAAAGAAGCGCTTGGCATTTTTTCCGCCATAGACAGCGTTGACAGGGAAAGTCTGGCGCAAAAGCTTTCTTTGGAAGACATCGGCGGCAAAAGTTTTTTAATCGAGGTAAATACGGGCAGTGAACCGCAAAAGGGCGGCATTATGCCCGAAGAAGCGGACGACTTTATAAATAAGTGCTTATATGAATATAAGCTGCCGATAAAAGGGCTGATGTGTGTTCCTCCGGCAGATGAAGAAGCATCGCCGCATTTTGCTTTTTTAAAAACCTTGGCAAAGCGGCATGGCCTTAAAGAATTAAGCATGGGCATGAGCGGAGATTATCTGTTAGCCGTTCAGCAAGGCTCAACTTGCGTACGTCTTGGGACTGTTTTATTCGGTCCGCGAAAAAGTTAACAACCGGTTAAATAGTGTTGTCAAAAAGACACACTGTGTCCTAAAAGCAGAAAAAAAGATAAAAGGTTTATTGACCTTGGCGTCAGAAGTTGTATGAATTACAGGTGTGTCGCTTTAACAAGCGGTTTTTAGTTTAATTTTTTATAAGGAACGATTAAATGAAAAAAGTTCTCTATGGTACAACAGCTCTTATCGCTGCCGGAATGTTTGCTTCCGCTGCCGAAGCTGCTACTCCTATCAAAATGACCATTGGCGGTTATTTGAACTCTTACATGGGTTGGACCAGCGCTGAATTGAAAAATGCTGGAGACGCTACTTTGAACAATCGGTTCGACGTTATGACCGACGCTCAGATTGCTTTCACTGGTGCTACCACTCTTGATAACGGCATCAAAGTTGGCGCTGTTGTTGAAGTAAAAGCGACCACTTTTGGTGAAGACAACAACTGGATTGACGACGTATATGCTACTGTTGACAGCAAATACGGTCGTGCCATCATCGGTGCTACTGACAACGTAGCTGTTATGCAACACGTTTCCGCTCCTGACGCCGGTGTTCTTGGCGTAGAAGAAACCAAGTTCATCTACTGGGGTGTAAATCCTGGTGTAGTTCTTGACGCCACTTATGCTGACCTTGACGGAAATGCTCAGAAGATTTCTTACATTTCTCCGAAAATGGCTGGTTTCAGCTTCGGTTTGTCTTGGGTTCCCGGTGCTGAAGCCAAAGCTCCTTTTGCTGACGGCAATGGTTACAAGAACCAGTCTGTTGTAAGAAATGGTGCTGACTTCCGTTCTGCTTACGTATTGTCCGGTGCTTATAACGGCAAGTTCAAAAACGTAGAACTCGATGCTTCTGTTGCTTATGCCAACTACGATGCAATCGGCGGCAGCAATGTTGAAGATTACAACGCTGGTGTTAGCGTAGGCGTTGCCGGTTTCACCGTTGGCGGTGCTTATCGCAATGTTGACATGGCTGAAACTGGACAGAAAGATTCCAAAGCTTATGACTTCGGTGTTGGCTATGAAAATGGTCCTTACGCTGTAAGCGCTTCTTACTTCGTTTCTCAGAACGGCAAAAAAGATGGCGTAAAAGGCAACAAGCTTGAAATGTATCAGGTTTCTGGTAAGTACAAACTCGGTGCAGGCGTTGACGCATTTGCTACCTTTGCTTACTTAGACTCCAACCTGAAGAAAGACAATGCAGCTATTGTTGTCGGTACTACCGACAAAGATGCTTGGACTGTTGTAACAGGTCTTGCTCTTACTTTCTAATTTGCAAGTATAAGCAAAAAAATTGGAACCGGAGTTTTCTCCGGTTCCTTTTTTATTCCTCTCCGAAAGGATATCTTGTTTCCGGCTGTTTTTTCCCTTTAATAAAAACAGCTTAACTTTATGAAAGGGATACATAAATGAAAAAACTTCTTATCAGCGGAGCTTCATTATTTGCCTTGGCAGTTTTTACTCCGGCGCAGGTAGATGCCGCCCAACCTTTAACCCTTAAAATCGGCGGTTATTTAAACAGTTACTTTGGCTATGCTAATGTCGATGCCAAATATATAACCAATCCAGATAGCAGCAGTGGCACTTTAAACCATTTTGACGTTATGAACGACGGCAAAATATTTTTCAGCGGTGAAACAGCCTTGGATAACGGCTTAAAAATCGGTGTTATGACCAAGCTTAAAATAACCGATGACTCTCAAGATAAAGAAGCTTGGATAGACGAAGTTTACGCAACCATAGACAGTAGATACGGTAGAACCATTCTTGGTTCCACGGATAACGTAGCCGTCATGCAGCACGTTTCCGCTCCCAGTGCCGGATATCTTGATGTTGAAGCGACAAAGTTTGTAAACTGGGGCGTTTCTAACCTTTCCCCACTTGACGCTACTTATTTGGATTTTGACGATAAAGCTCAGAAAATCAGTTATATTTCCCCTCGTTACAAGGGTTTCAGCGTTGCGGCGAGCTGGGTTCCCGGTACATCGTTTAAAGGCAACACCAGTAACTATGGCTATAGAGAACAAAGCGTTATCCGTCCTGTTGCTGACCCCGGATTCCGCAGTGCTTATGTTCTTTCCGGTAATTATGAATATTTAAAAGACAGTTTTAAGCTGAAAGCTTCCGGAGCATACGCCAATATTGATGCCATTCCTCTTACCGGCTATACGGGCAAGCAAAGCCACCGCCAAGACTGGAGCTTGGGTTTAAGCCTTGGCTATAAAGGCTTTACGCTCGGCGGAGCTTTCCACGATGCGGACTTAGGCGATGATTCCAAAAATCCCTATGCCTTTGACTTCGGCGTTGGTTATGAAACCGACCGCTATGCTTTAAGTGCGGCTTATTTCCAGTCGACTCAGAAACAGCCGGCAGGCGAAAAAAAGAAAGACTTCCAGATGTATCAGCTTTCCGGCAAGTATAAGCTTGGCAGTGGCGTAGATGCTTTTGCTTCCTTTGCTTATCTGGAAAATCAGGTTGATTCCTCTAATGCCATAGCGTTAGGACGAAACGGCGGCTTGGAAAAGAACCAAGGCTGGGTCTTGGTAAGCGGTATTGCGCTTAAGTTCTAAGCCAAATAAGGTTTTCTGACCGTAAAGGCGGAACCAAGGGAAGGGCGGTTATTGCTTTTCCGGTTCCGTCTTTGTTATGCAAAATATTCCCCCTTCTAAGTCTGGATAAAATCACCAAACCGGTCTATAGTCTTCCCATAAATACAGACTTTGCAAGCAAAGGAAAAGGAGCAAAACCACCATGGCAGGACGCAGGATTTTAATTTACAGTGCCCAAGAAATCGTCAGAGAAGCTTGTTTGGAACAAATGGACGTTTCTCCAGATATTTCCGGTATAGATGTTGCGGCTGCTCCGGAAGAATGTTTACAAAAAGCCGCTGATGCTTTTTTTGATGCCGTTATTATTGATGATGCTCCGGACTTAGCCGCCAACCTTCGTAAACAGCAGTTTATGCGCCCGATTTTATTGCTAAGCAGCGAAGCGGACATAGAAAGCTTTGACGATAATGTTGATGTTACCGATGTTATTGCCAAACCGTTTAAGCTCAGCTCTTTCTTGCCCCGCCTTTATCAATGTATCTGCCAGTATGAAAGCGCGGATACCAAAGGCTTTGTGATTGGTAACTTTTCTTTTCAACCTTTGACCAAGAATGTTTCTTTTGCGGACGGCAAAGAAATAAAACTTACGGAAAAAGAGGCAGAAATCTTAGTCTTTCTCTATCACGCCAAAGGCAAACTTGTGGACAGGAATACGCTTTTATCCGAAGTCTGGGGTTATAACGCCGGCGTAACAACTCATACATTGGAAACCCATATGTACCGCCTGCGCCAGAAAATAGACACCGACGAAGAAAACCCGATTATTATTACGGAAGTCGGCGGCTATCGCATAGATGAAGAGTTTTTAAAGGATTAATAAGCTCTTTTTACTCGATTTGGGTTTATAAAGACAAAGGTATCTTCGGCAACCGGAACATTATATTTCGTATCTTGCAAAGTTACGGTAGTTTTGGTTCTGCGGGCATCGGTAATTGTCCAACTTAAAAGCTTTAAAGGCTTTTCTTTGAATACCAAGGTTATTTTCCCTGCCAACGGATTTTTCTTTTGCGTCATGGTAACTTCGATTTTTCCTTTTTTCCGCCCAACGTCTAAGACTTTCACGTCATCGTCTTTAAAGGAAAAGCCTTCTTTTAAAATGAAAAAAGCCGGCGTTTCGTCAATATCTAAATAGGTAACCTGCTCCAACGCTTTATCATAAAAAATAACGTTATATCCGTCGGCAATAACCATAGTGGTTACCGGCTCTTTATACGTCAGAAGCATTTTCCCCGGTCGGGAAAGAATTAAAGAGCCTTCGGCTTTTGGCTGTCCGGTTGATACTTGTACAAGTTTGGTATCCAAAGTCTTTATTTCGGCGAGCTTCTTTTCAATTTTTTGCAAAATATTGTCGGCGTCTTTGACCATGGCAAAAGCCGGAAAAGCCGCCCCTACGCAAAAAAGTCCCACCATAAAGCCCAAAACAGATTTTTTCATATTCTTACTCCGGAATAAGGATTTCTCGTTTGCCGACACGGTTCGGTGCGCTTACCAAACCTTCTTTTTCCATGCGTTCCACAATGTCTGCGGCTCGGTTATAACCGATTTTAAGCTGCCGCTGTAAATAACTGATAGAGATTTTCCGCTCGGTTCGGACGATATTTATTGCTTGGGAATATAAGTCTCCGTCCTCTCCGTTTCCGCCGCCGGCTAATAAAGCATCAAGCTCATCTTCTTCCTCTTCGGTAACCGCATCAACGTATTCTGGCTCACCTTGCGAACGCAGGAAGTTAACTACATCTTCCACTTCACTGTCAGAAACAAACGGCCCGTGAATACGAATGGGCTTTTGTCCCGCTTCCATAAACAGCATATCGCCCCGTCCTAACAGTTGCTCTGCTCCTTGCTCGCCCAAGATTGTCCGACTGTCAATTTTGGAAGTTACCTGAAAGCTTATCCGGCTTGGGAAATTAGCCTTAATCGTACCGGTAATCACGTCTACGGAAGGCCTTTGTGTCGCCATAATCAAGTGGATTCCCGCCGCTCTTGCCATTTGCGCCAGTCTTTGAATTGCGGCTTCGACCTCTTTACCGGCGACTAACATTAAATCCGCCATTTCATCGACAACAACAACAATATGGGGCAGGGGAGAGAGGTTCAGCTGTTGCTGTTCCATTATCGGCATACCGTTATCGTCAAAGCCAACTTGCACGGTGCGGGAAGGAGTTTCTCCTGCCGCCAGCATATCGCCAAGCTTTTTATTGTATCCGTCAATATTACGCACGCCCATTTGCGACATGGCACGGTAACGGTCTTCCATTTCTCTGACCGCCCATTTCAAAGCCACAATAGCTTTTTTCGCTTCCGTAACGACCGGAGACAACAAATGTGGAATCCCGTTATAAACCGACAGTTCCAACATTTTCGGGTCAATCATGATTAGTCGGCATTGCTTAGGCGTCAAACGATACAGCAAAGATAAAATCATCGTATTTACGGCTACGGACTTACCCGAACCGGTCGTTCCCGCAACCAGTAAGTGCGGCATTCTTACCAAATCTGCGAAATAAGGAGTTCCGCCGATATCCTTACCCAAAGCCAAAGAAAGCTTTTGTTCGGAGTTTTTAAACTTAGGCGTATCTAAAAGCTCCCGCAAGAAGACGGTTTCCCTTGTTTCGTTCGGAAGCTCTATACCTAAAACCGATTTCCCCGGAATAACCGATATACGCACGGACAAAGCACTCATTGACCTTGCAATGTCATCAGCCAAGTTTATTACCCGCGAACTTTTAATTCCCGAAGCCGGATTAAGTTCATACAATGTAACTACAGGACCCGGCAAATAATTAACGATTTCGCCGTCTACACCGTATTCTCTTAAAACGTTTTCTAATTTTCTTGCCTGCTGTTCCAAAAACTCTCTGGTCAGTTTGCTGCCCGAAGAAGTTTTAACTTTGCTTAAAAAGTCCAAAGAGGGCAGGGTGAAGCCTTCTCTTTTTTCTCCGGCTTTAATCTTTGGTGTTCTTGGACGGGTTTTCTTAACCGGAGCCATATCCGTTTCTTCTTCCTCCTCGTCCTCTTCATCTATGGCATCAAAGCTTGGAGCTTTAAGTTCTTTTGCTTCGCTTTCATCGCTTTCTTTAAAGTGTTCGGGGAAAACTTTTTGGAAGATTTTTAACGCCAAAGCCTTGGTGATTTTGAATGTCGTCAGCGATAAAGCTTTTAACAGAGCAAGCAACGGAAAATCTATGGCAAAAACCATGGTCAATAAAGCCAATATTCCTGCTCCGGCGGTTAAAATAAGCCGCAGGAAAGGAAACAAAACGTCTAAGTTTAAATAATGCAAAGCGTTCCAAGCTAAATTAAAACACAGCAGCCCGAGCATTCCTTCCGCTCCGGCTACCACCGGCCAGAATAAAGGCAGGTTAATTCCGGCACAGAAAATACTGGTAAAGGCAAGCGCAAGAAGCAAAGCCAAAACTCTTAAAGCTTTGAAGTATGGGCTTACTCCGGTTATCAGCCATCCTCCCCATACCGCAAAAGCAATCGTCGGTAAAACCGCTGCCAGTCCGAACATCTGCCATAATAAGTCCGCACTTATCGCCCCTAAATAACCCATAATGTTATGAACCGGAGCCGCACTTGACGTATTAAGCGAACTGTCCGAGGGGATATACGAAAACAAAGCGGCAATCAGCGCCAGTCCAAGAGCAAGCAACAAAATCCCCAAAGTTTTCTTTCCGGCAATCTTTAAAGCTTCTGCCAGCCATTTGGGAAGTAAAGGTCTTTTGATAACGTCTTTTTTCTTAGTCATTTTATTCGTGTTTTACCTGATTTCCGATTTTCAATAAAGCAATCAAGGTTTCCGCCATTGCGTTAAGGTTTTCGGCTTCTAAAAGCAGTTGGCGTTCTCTGGATTCAAACGGCAACAGCATCGCTAAGGTTGATAAAAGTTTGGCATCATTCATTCCGGACAGCATCTTTGCCGTTACGTCCAGATTGTTTTGCCGCACAAAGTTTTCCAGTACAGGGAACAAAGCTTTCCGGTCTATGGTATTCGGCTGTAATTTAGCATCATTGCCAAAGCGGGAATAATCAACTTTTGCCTGCCGATACCCCCGAGGTCGTTTCAGTTCCGTAACCATTGTAAAGCGGCATATTCCGGTAATTGTCGCCATCATAGAGTTATTGTCGCCTTCGCTGAAAGCCGATATTCTTCCTGCGCACCCGACGGAATAAAGCGTTGGCGAAAAATCAAAAACCGGCTCCATAGACTGAATCAGCCCGATAATTCGTTGCGACGCCAAAGCATCAAAAATCATATTAAAATGTCTGGTTTCGTAAAGGCGTAAGGATACTTTTCCCGTCGGCATCAGAATAGAGGTATTATAAGGCATTATCGGGATAATCGATGGCATTTCGTCCATAGATATATCAAAGAAAGAAGAAGGCATTTTCTTTTCACCTTTTGCATAAGACCGAATAATTCCCGCACCTTAGCACATAAGCATTTTCTAGTCTTGTAAAAAGTTTCTCTGTTAAAGCGGATATGTTTAAAAAATCCTTCCTACGCCTTTAATTGACTTTTCGGCTATGTTTTGTTAAACCGCTAAGGATTGGTAATTCATAAACTAAGGGGAGCAATAAATGAAAATCATTTCCGGAAACAGCAATCGTCAGTTGGCAGCCCAAGTAGCGGCTTATCTTGGGACAGAGCTTTCCCCGACCAACATCACCCGCTTTGCGGACGGAGAAATAAACATTGAATTAAACCCGACGTTAAAGGACGAAGATTGCGTTATTATCCAGCCCACGGCAAAGTCAATGGACGCTTCCATGAATGACAACATTATGGAGCTTTACTTTATGATTGATGCGGTACGGAGGATTCCGGCGAAAAGCATAACGGTTGTCCTTCCTTATTTCGGCTATGCCAGACAAGACCGGAGAGTTTTCCCTCAATCCCCGATTTCTTCCAAGGTTATTTCCAAGCAAATAGAAGCTTTGGGAGCCGATAATGTTATAATTTTGGATTTGCATTGCGAACAGACGCTGGGCTTTTTTGATATTCCGGCAGAAAACATTTACGCCCTTCCGATTTTGACTGCGGATATGAAGAATACATTTCCGGATATGTCTAATACCGTCATTGTTGCTCCGGACATGGGCGCCTCTAAAAAGGCGAGGGTAGCCTCCGAAGTTTTAGGTTGCACCTATGCCGTTGTCGAAAAAAAGCGTCCTCGGCCGGGAGAATCTCAGGTTATGAATCTTATCGGTGTGATAGAGGGCAAAGACTGTATCTTGCTTGACGATATGATAGACTCCGCAGGAACCTTGTGCAATGCCGCCAATGCTTTAATGGAAAGAGGCGCCAAAAGCGTTCGGGCTTATGCCACGCACGGACTTTTTTCCGGCCAAGCGTTTAAGCGTATTAACGACTCCGCTTTTACGGAAGTTGTGGTTACGGACAGCATTAACATTTATGCCGAACCGCTTCCCAGTCCGAAGGTCAGACATATTTCTTGTGCCGAGGTTTTGGGCGATGCCATAAAAACCGCTCTTGGCATATAGAAAAAGCTTGAAAATTAAAGCACTTTGTAGTACAGGAAACAACCTCGCTTTCTTTTAAAGGAGGCGGGGTTTACAAAAAACATCTGACACCCCTGGAGGTCAGAGAGTTTTTAATTGTCTTAAAGAAAGGAAAATTAAATGGAAAATACAAACAAAACCCTCAGCGTGAAAAGTCGCACGAGGGCGGGTAAGGGGGCCGCTCGGGCTGAACGCCGTCAAGGAAACGTTCCCGGCGTAATTTATGGAGATAAAAAGCCTCCGGTCTTATTTTCAATCAGCAGCAAAGAACTTGATGCCGAATTAAGGAAACCCGGTTTCCGCACTCACGTTTTTGAAATCAACGTTGACGGGGAAAAGCATTCTGCAATTTGTCAGGACATTCAGCGTGACATTATTTTGGGTCACCCGATACACATTGATTTCCTTCGTGTTAACCAGACCGAAGACATCAGAGTTGAAGTTCCGGTTGTTTTCTTGAACGAAAGCACTTGCCCGGGTGTAAAAGCCGGCGGAACCTTGAACGTTGTATCCAGAGAAGTTCCGGTTTTATGCAAACCCGGTTTGATTCCGGAAAGCATAGAAGTTGACTTGGGTAAGTTGCAGATTGGTGAAACAATCCACATCAACAACATTGTTTTCCCTGCCGGAGTTAAAGCTGGCGAAGGCGAAGACTATACCATTGTTACGGTTCATGCTCCGGCAGCTTCCGCAGAAGCAGCTTCTGCAGCAGAAACCGAAGAAAAGAAGTAAAAGCTATGATTTTAGTGGCGGGGCTTGGCAATCCTGAAGCAGGTTATGCTAAAAACCGCCACAATTTTGGCTTTATGGCGGCAGATGAACTTTGCCGCCAATTTTCTTTTTCTGACTATAAGCATAAGTTTTCCGGCCTTGTTGCCGAAGGAAAGATTGCTGGTGAAAAGGTTTTGGTTTTAAAGCCGCTTACTTTTATGAATCGCTCCGGTATATCGGTATCGGAAGCGGCTAATTTTTACAAGCTTTCTCCGGAACAGGTTATCGTCTTTCACGATGATTTAGACTTGGATTTCGGTAAAGTAAAAGCCAAAAAAGGCGGCGGAAACGCTGGGCATAACGGCCTTAAAAGCATAGATGCTCATTTCGGCAATGCTTATATTCGTATTCGCCTTGGCATTTCTCACCCTGACAAACAGCAAGTGGTTTCTTATGTCTTGGCGGATTTTACGGCATCGGAAAGGGAAGAAATATCATTTTTGCTGTCAGACGTTGCAAACGCTTTTCCGGAACTTATTACCGGCGGAACATCGGCATTTACAAATAAACTAGCGCTTTTAAGAGGATAATTATGGGTTTCAACTGTGGTATTGTCGGACTTCCCAACGTGGGGAAATCTACGCTTTTCAATGCTTTAACCTCTACCATTGCTGCCGAAGCGGCCAATTACCCCTTCTGCACCATAGAACCTAACGTAGGACGGGTTTGCGTTCCCGATGAAAGGTTGGAAAAATTACAAGCCATAGATAAATCGGAAAAGATTGTTCCTACGCAGTTGGAGTTTGTTGACATTGCCGGCTTAGTCAAAGGAGCTTCCAAAGGCGAAGGACTTGGCAACCAGTTTTTGGCCAACATCAGAGAAGTTGACGCCATAGTCCACGTTTTGCGCTGTTTTGAAGATGCAAACGTTACCCATGTTGAAGGCGGCGTTGACCCAATCCGTGATGCTGAAATTGTGGAAACGGAATTGATGCTTGCGGATTTGGAAAGCTTAGAAAAACGCATTGTGCCGATACAGAAAAAAGCCAACAGCGGAGACAAAGAATCAAAGCTTTGGTTATCGGTAATGGAACCGGTTTTAAAGGCTCTGCAAGACGGCAAACCTGCCCGCTTTGCCATGCCGGAAGACCCTGAAAAGCAAAAGCTTTTCCGTCATCTTTATTTATTAACCTCAAAGCCGGTTTTGTATGTTTGCAATGTTGAAGAAACCGCCTGTGCAACCGGCAACAAATATTCTGATTTAGTAGCCGAAAAAGCCAAAGCAGAGGGAAGCTCTCTGGTTATTATTTCTGCGGCGATTGAAGCCGAAGTTTCTGCTCTTCCTTTGGAAGAACAGTCCGAGTTCCTTGGCTCTTTAGGCTTGGAAGAAACCGGCTTAAAGCGAGTTATCCGTGCCGGTTATGTTTTGTTGAACTTGCAGACTTTCTTTACCACGGGACCGAAAGAAACTCACGCTTGGACCATAACCAAAGGTATGTCTGCTCCGAATGCAGCCGGCGTTATTCACTCGGATTTTGAAAGAGGATTTATTCGGGCAGAAATAATTGCTTATGATGATTACGTTGCCTGTAACGGCGAAGTCGGCGCAAAAGAGGCCGGCAAACTTCGTTCCGAAGGCAAAAATTATATTATGAAAGACGGCGACGTTGCTCACTTCCTTTTTAATGTTTAAGGGAAAAGACTTATGAAAAGAGTACTGCTGACCGGCGGCCCTACCAATGAATACATAGATGAGGTTATGAAAATAACCAACATGGCAACGGGTGCCAGTGCTTTAACCATGGCAGAAGCTTTTTCCCGTCTTCCGGATACCGAAGTTACCTTAATCGGCGCCAAAAGCCTTAGAAATCATAAACAGTTTTCCGACCAAAGTTATACCTATATTCCGGTGGAAACTACCGAAGATATGGATAAAGCTTTGGAGAAAGAAAGCTCTAAACCTTATGATTTGGTAATTCATTCGGCAGCTGTCGGGGATTACACTCCGCAATACAGTTTCCGGTTGGAAGATATGGCAGCAGAGCTTGCCCACAAATTGCAAAATACACAAATCACGCCGGAAAAAATCTTATCCGTTCTTACCAATCCGGATTGTAAAGTAAAAGATGACGGTAAAATCAGCAGTTATGAACCTCATTTAACCGTAAAGCTTGGCTTAACGAAGAAACTCATCGGAACGTTAAAAGAAAGGTTTCCTTCCGCTCGGTTAATCGGTTTTAAGCTGCTTGATAAAGTAAGCAAGGAACAGCTGATAAATACCGCCACGGAATTATGCCGGACGAACAATGTTGATTACATTGTTGCCAATGATTTAAGCGATATAAATCAAGGACTTCGCCGTTGCTATCTGGTGAACAAAGACGGCTACACAGGGCAAGAGTTTACCAGCAACGAAGATATTTTCACATTTGCCGCTTCGTTATTATAAAGCTTAAGGACTTCTTTAAACGCGGGTTTTTATGGATATCACATTCATGTTATCCAATATTTTATTGCGTCCTTCCTGATAGATAGCTTTTGCTTTTTTGTATTCGTCTCCGTCAATATGGGCAACGACAGCGTGTCCGTCCATCATGAAATTAGCGGTAGTTTCTTTCCCTCGGGATAAAAAGCGAATACGTAAACCGGACTCATTTTTTAAAACAAAAGACTCCGAACTTGGGGAAGAAGGATACTTAGGCACGGAAACATCTAAAGGTCCGACCGGAAGCATATTTTCCGCCGCTATATTTAAACGGCGATATTTTTCCAAAGCATCGTTATCCTGATTTCCATAAATGGAAGCCAACATTTCGTTCAAGCGATTAAAGGTAAAAGTTTCTTCTGCGCTTAAAGTATTTTCCGGTTCGGACTCATTCCATTTAACAACTCTCATTTACTCCTCCCTTTATAAGGATATCCGTTCTTATCATAGGAAAAGAAGCTGAATATTTTGTTAATATTAAAGAAGGCGTCTCTGCATATACTTTAGGTTTATAAGCGGCAATATTGCTTGCTAAGTACAAAATAAATCGTATCCTTTTTCTATTATGAGCAATGAAATTAGCAAACTTGCCGAAAAGCGGCGTTCTATCTACAGCCTTGGCAGAACAGAGGTTCTGCCGGAACAGGAAATCATTAAGCTTGTGGAACATTCCGTTAAATATTGTCCGTCGGCTTTTAACTCCCAATCTGCACGGGTCGTAATTTTATTCGGCGAAGAAAGCCAAAAGCTTTGGCGTATAGTTATGGAAACTCTGCGCCATATTGTTCCAGCAGATAAGTTTGCTCCGACAGAGGCAAAAATCAACTCTTTTGCCGCCGGTTATGGAACTTTGTTGTTTTTTGAAGAAAATAAAACCGTAACCGAGCTTCAGGAAAAGTTTCCCTCGTATGCAGACCGCTTTCCTTTGTGGTCGGAACAATCGTCCGGTATGCTTCAATATTTAATCTGGCTAAGTCTGGCGGACAAAGAAGTCGGAGCTTCCTTACAGCATTATAATCCGTTAATTGACGACGAAGTAAAAAGCACTTGGCAATTACCCGACAGCTGGCGTCTTATCAGTCAAATGCCTTTTGGCAGTATTATGGCTCCGGCAGAGGATAAGACCTTTCTTCCGTTACCGGAAAGGGTAAAAGTTTTTTCTTAAAACCATTCTCTATATCCCAAAAGGTAGGCATTAAAATCCGCCTGACAGGTTAGAATACTTCCTAACTATCAGGAAGGAAGCACACATGAAAATATTTATTATTCTTATCGGGATTGTTTTGGTCATAGGAGGCATAATGTTTTTCCGTAAAGATTCTGTTTCTGCAACTACGCAAGCTCAAACTTTTGAAGCGGAAGAAGTAAAAACCATCTATCTTGCGGGCGGTTGTTTTTGGGGCGTTGATGCATACTTTTCCCTCCTTCCGGGAGTAAAGCAAACCATTTCCGGCTATGCCAACGGCAACACTCCTAATCCGTCGTATGAAGATGTTTCCACTGGCAAAAGCGGCTATGCCGAAACGGTAGAAGTAAAATACGACCCTCGGGAAATATCTTTATCTTCCCTAATCCGGCAATTTTTCAGTGTCATAGATGCTACCAGTTTAAACAAACAGGGAAATGACGTCGGCAGCCAGTATCGAAGCGGTATTTACTATCTTGATAGTAAAGATGAAAAAGTAATTAAAGACATACTCAAAGAAGAACAAAATAATTATGAAGAGCCGATAGTTACGGAAGTGATTCCATTACAGAACTTTTATCCGGCGGAAGAATATCATCAGAAATATTTACAAAAGAACCCTGGCGGTTATTGCCACATTGATTTAAGCAAAGCGGAAAAATATTCCCAACCGTCCGCCGAAGATATCCGGCAGAAACTTTCTCCTCTTGCCTATGAAGTAACGCAGGAAAATGCAACCGAGGAACCTTTTTCCAGTCCGTACAATTACAATTATGACGAAGGCATTTATGTTGATATCATAACCGGCGAGCCGCTTTTTTCCTCTACGGACAAGTTTGATTCCGGTTCCGGTTGGCCTTCGTTTACCGCTCCGATAAATAAGCAAGCGGTAAAAGAAAGAACGGATAAATCGTATGGCATGACCAGAACGGAAGTCCGTAGCCAAACCGGAGACTCTCATCTTGGCCATGTTTTTTCGGACGGCCCCTATGATAAAGGCGGCAAAAGGTATTGCATAAACGGCGCAGCTTTACGCTTTATTCCCAAAGAGGAAATGAGTGCGAACGGCTATGGTGAATACCTTTATCTGTTTAAATAAACCCATCGTTATTTTTTGGAAACAAAAGGACTGTCTTTTATATAAAACCGCCAAGGATAATCAGCCGCTTTGGTAATACCGATACGGGTCGTTTGAACAATCTCTGTCGGAGCTTTGCCTTTTTCCACCCACAAAGGCGATGCTTCTTCGGTCATGGATATTCCGTTAAGTTCCGTAGTTATTTTTAAAGCTTTGCATAAAAGTGCCGGACCGTTTGCTCGCTCGGTTTCTCCCAAAGGCTCCAAAGCGCGGATTAAGACAGCACTACCAAAACCTTTTTTGTCCGTAACAATATTCATGCAGTGATGCATACCGTAAACAAAATACACATAAGCCGTTCCCGCCTCTCCGAACAAAGGCAAAGAGCGTTTGGTCGGCCCGTTATAAGCATGGCAAGAAGGTTCATCTTCGGTATAGGCTTCGGTTTCTACAATTATGCCTTTGTATATTGTATTTCCGTCTTTGCGGCACAATACACAGCCAAGTAATTCTTTGGCGACAAGTAAAGTATCTCGGGCATAAAAATCTTTTGTAAGTAAAGGCATTTTATTTCCTGTTAATAAAAGTTTCGCAAACGAATCTTTTTTAAAGTAATAAATAAAGCATAATATTTTATTTCGGCATCGTAATATTTTTCGGTTTTGTTGACAGTATAAAATATTTAATTAACCTTAAAACAAGAAAAACATTTTTAAAAAAGCAAAAGATTTACAAAATGACCGATACCGACAATTTTCAACTTAACCTCTCTTCGGCAGAATTGCAAAAGCGCACTCATAAAGATTATTTGATAACCAAGAATCTTTTGGCGGCCGATGCTCCGGAATACCTTGCTTTGGCCGAAGGTGATAAACAAGCCTTAAAGCACCTTGTCAAAGCCGCCTATATTTTGGAGCGGATAAATATGCAGCTTGATAACCCGCATAACCTTGCGTTCAAGGAATATTTGGCAAAGGAAATCGCCAAAGGCAACCAAGACGCCATAATGACCAAAATCCTTTTTGACGGTCAAAAAGGTATCAATTCCATTGACGCAATGTCAGATAAAATCAACCTTGCCAAAGGCCATGGTGACTTAGCCGGCAAAGGTGTTTACCCCGAAGATTTAACAAAAGCAGAGTTCCACCAAATCTTAAGCACAATGTTGCAAGCCGGAAAAGATGAAGCCGTAAAGAAAATCCTTTCTCAGCGTTCAGTGGTGGAGCGTAACGGAAGAGAGCTTATCGGTATTGATTACATAGATAAGTTCAAAGAAGATTTTTCCGCCATAGCCGATGAACTCACCAAAGCAGCAGAGACTTCAACCGATGCGGATTTTAACGAATATTTGGAACTTCAAGCCAAAGCTCTCCGTACTGCGGACGCAATGCTTGATGCGTATGCGGATAAAAAGTGGGCATCTTTGCAGAACACACCTCTGGAGTTTACGCTTGTCCGAGAAAACTATGATGAAGAAATGACGGCCACGATTGCCGAAAATAAGGAACTTAGCGAGCTGCTTGCAAAAAGAGGTATCTCGGCAATACCCAAAGACTTCCTTGGTGGCAGAGTTGGTATTGTAAACCGCAAAGGTACGGAAGCTTTACTCGCAATAAAAAAGTATTTACCGCTTTTGGCGCAAAATATGCCGTACCACGACGAATACCCGCAAACGGTTTCTTCCGAAGATGATAACAAGCAAACTATGGTAGATGTAGACTTAATTGCTCTTACCGGTAACGCCGGAGAATACCGTGGAAGTATTACCTTGGCAGAAAACCTTCCCAACGACGATAAACTTTCTCTCCAAATCGGCGGCGGCAGAAGGAATGTTTATCACCGGCAAATCAGATTCATCAGTGATAAAGCAAAATTGCAGGAAAGATTAGATGCCGTTTTAACCAAAGAGCAGCATCAATACTACCTTGATGAAGCCGACCATTGGTTTACGATAGGACACGAAAATGCTCATTCTTTAGGTCCCGCCAAAGGCAGTGAAACTCTTGGCAAATATGCTAATATCATAGAAGAAAATAAAGCCGATATGGCTGCGCTTGCTTTCGTTGATTTATTGACGGAATTGGGAATGTACACACCCCTGCAACGCAAACAAATTATCGTAACAATGATTACGGATAACTTTACCAAAAGCAAACCGGTAATTTCCCAAGCTCATCGGGTCAGGAACGTAATGCAGAATAAATATTTTGCCGAACACGGAGCCTATGAAATAACTCCCGAAGGCACAATTCAGGTAAATATTGCTAAAGTTGTTCCGGCCGCAAAAGCAATGCTGGCAGAGATTATCAGAGTGCAAATAGATGGCGATTTTACCAAAGCCGAAAAATACGTTACGGATAACTTTGTTTGGACAAAGGATATGGAACTTATCGCTCAGAAGCTTCAGAAGGTAAGCAAAACCCTAAACGGTACCACCAACTCCCCTCTCGCCCAAAAACTCCTGTGCGAAGAATAAA
>JAFWAG010000065.1 GCA_017507765.1 Alphaproteobacteria bacterium
CCGGCGTATTGACCACCACAACATTTTGGTTATCAAAAACAGGATTTTCCTTAATTACGGCAGAGATTAAATCCGTTTCCGTCGGCCACTTGATACCGGCAAAGTACTTATTGGCGGACACTTCGGCCGAAAGCTTTTCCACCGCCGTTTCTTTGGTATCCAAAGCCAGAACATAAGCTTTCACTTCTTCGGGAGAAACGGTTTTTCCATCTCTTACGCTCAAGCGTTCCGCCAAAATATTATAAAGTATTGGTTCGGGAAAAGTCCGCTTATCGCCGTCTTTTTTCAAAGGCCAGAGCTTTCTTTCCGCCCCCAAAACCATAATATTATCAATCTTTATGTCGGTATTGGTAATAATCTCGGCAAGCTGTCTGATACGGGGACGGACACCGTTTTCTGCCGCACCCATACATAAAACCGCATCATATTGGTCGTACTGCGGAGTTTTTTCTTTGCGCATTTGCAGGTGATAGAAGATATCTTCACAAGCCACCACGCTTTCTTCTGTCATTTCCGGCGGCTTAATATCCGTACGCTCCCCTGCCCGCAAAGCATATTTCTGTAAAAAGGTATTAAGGCTTTCAATCAAAGCTTCGGAAGTTTCATAATTCTTACCCTCTGCCAAAGGATTTACTTCTGCTTCTAAATCACGAACATTTACGATTTGCGCAACCAAAGCATCAACATACTTATGCTCATGCGGCCTAAAACCAAGTTCTGTATAAGCATGATATTTTATTTTCTCTCTGGTCATTTTACTTCCTCTTACATTATACAAAGACAATAAGCTACCGACTTTATTCCTTCACCTTACCCAGTATTTTTTGGGCTAGCAAGTTATTTATAAGCAAACGCTCACGCTCTTTAATCCGTCCAAAAGCAGCATAAACTGTTCGGGCAAAAGAGTCCCAAGTTATCATGATATCCTTTTTTCTGGCGGCAAAAGACTTACCTTCGTCAATACCCTCACCGACAACATCAACCGTAACCTCAGGCGGAAGATTATGCTCCGCAACCATTCGCTGATTACGGGTAAAGGGCTGAGAAGAAATCTGTAACACTTTTGCTCCCGCCGTAAAAATATCCGGATTTTCTTTATAGGCATATTCCACCGTCCGACCGGAATCAGCCCGTCTTCCGTCCGGAAAATCCGGCGTATTGACAACAATAATTTTCTGCCCCTCAAAAACAGGATTTTCCTTAATTACGGCAGAGATTAAATCCGTTTCCGTCGGCCACTTGATACCGGCAAAGTACTTATCGGCGGACACTTCGACCGAAAGCTTTTCCACCACCGTTTCTTTGGTATCCAAAGCAAGCACATAAGCTTTCACTTCTTCGGGAGAAACGGTTTTTCCGTCTCTGACGCTCAAGCGTTCTGCCAAAATATTATAAAGTATTGGTTCGGGAAAAGTCCGCTTATCGCCGTCCTTTTTCAAAGGCCAGAGCTTTCTTTCCGCCCCTAAAAGCATAATGTTTTCAATCTTTATATCCGTATTGGTAAGAATATCTGCCAACACCCCGACCCGAGAACGCACACCTTTTTCCACTGCCCCCATACACAGAACTGCATCGTAATAATCATATTGTGGAGTTTTTTCTTTGCGCATTTGCAAGTGATATAAGATATCTTCACAAGCCACCACGTTTTCTTCCGTCATTTCCGGCGGCTTAATATCGACCCGTTCCCCTGCCCGCAAAGCATATTTCTGTAAAAAGGTATTAAGGCTTTCAATCAAAGCTTCGGAAGTTTCATAATTCTTAGCCTCCGCCAAAGGATTTTCTTTTCCCTCTAAGCCCAAAATATCTACGATTTGCACAACCAAAGCATCAACATACTTATGCTCATGCGGCCGAAAGCCAAGTTCTGTATAAGCATGATACTTTATTTCTTCGCGGGTCATTTTATTTCCTTAAGGTGCATTGGCAAGTTTTCCCAAACAAACAAGCCCAAAGCAATCAAACAATAGTATCTTATCAGCCCGTTATGCATTTTGTCAATTATTTTCTCATTATCATTTTTTAGTTGCCGAAAAATCCTTTTTGCTTATATTTAAACAAAAGGAATTAAGGAGAAACACATGACCGATATAGACATGACCCAAGAACGGATAGACTCTTTGGAAATCGACCTTTTGCATCAGCAAAAGATGCTTAACGATTTGAACGAAGAGCTTGTTAAGCAGTGGAAGATTATCGACCGTTTAGTTTTGGAAAACAAAGAACTCAAAAAAGCCTTAGGCAGCAATATCCGCCCGTTATCGGAAGAAACTCCTCCGCCGCACTACTAATTTCCCGATTAAAGCCGGAAGCTATCTGCTGCCTATTTTATCTTTTTCATAAAACAAGACCGCCGAAGTTACCGGAAAGAACCTTTTGTTAGCAGCGTTTATCAAGCTTTCTTTCGCCGCTTGAAGAGCTTTTTCATTACCATGCTTTGCCATATCCTGCATATCTTTAACCTTGCCGCTCCAACATTCGCCAATCATGACGGTTAAATCGTCCCGTCTGATTTTTCCCGTATGCTTATCTGCCAACCAATCAACGGTTTCCCTAACCTTTTTCTGCACACGGCTGACAAGGATACTTGCCGACTTTTCATCTAAATCGCTCATAAGGTGTTTAAATATTTCGTTATCATCAACCGCAAAGCCGATAATATCATCTATGATATCGGGATTATTTTCTCTGACCCCTTTGGCAATCACCAAAGAAGTCTCTTTCTGTAACGTAGACAGCAAATAAGCATCATCTTCTTCTTGAATTACTCTATAAACCAACAACGGATAAACGTTTGCCAAAATAATATCAGAGAGTTCCTTTTGGCTTTCACGCTTTAGCTTTTCATCTTTCATCTCATTACTTTGCCGGAACAGACTCAGCAAAGTTCTAAAATTACGATACCTGTCTAAATCCGCAATTCTTTTTATAACCGGTATAATATCAGGCAGATTATTAATATCGTCATGCAAAAGGGGAATTACTTTTTGGACCTCTCCCATATATGGCGCAAGCTCTAAAGCCACCTCTTTTTTATCATTTTGAACTGCCGCATCGAACAAAAGTTCACGTTCATCGGGGAAAGTTTCAAAAACAAGCTTTATCTGTCCGATATCGCCTTTTTGCACCAAATAATCCCTTATTGAATAAAGTCCGTCGTTACAAGGTTGACTAAAAAAGAAGGCACTATCCGCTTTGCTCATAGTTAATATTTCTTCGGCTATTGTTTTCAGCTCACCTTTTTTAATTTTTTGCCCAAAATCCGTTTGCAAGCTGTCAAAGTGCTGCATTCGGGAGGTGATAGCCGCAAAATACTGCCCACCCTTTTCCCGAACTTCCGACATAAAAGCAGTTAAATCCTTATCGGTTTTCAAAGCTTCGTTAATAATCGTATCAATATCCGGCATATCTTTATCAGAGGTTATGACATAATCCAGAACCTTACCTGAGACATCATAACCTTTTATCGCCAAAGGATTCATTTTCTCCTTTCGCCAAAATCCGCCGTTATGATCATCACCGCCGGTTTTTGCGAATAAAAGCACGCCTTCATTTTCCGCCGTTGTGAACCAAGCCGCCGGCAAGTTTTTATCCAAGCTATGCTTATACATATACCTTCCCAATTTATCTGCCAAATAAGTTTCCAACCTATCGTTTTGGGATATTCGGTGCATAACCGTTGCTTTTGTTACACCGAAATGTTGATGCAAATCATTTGCGTGTAAGACGAACATCTGGCGCATAATTTCGCTTCTTGGGGCATCTAAATAGCCAAGTTTTTTAAGTCCCTGACGAAAATACATTTCAAATTCGGCGATTACCTGACTTCCCTGAGAATGAGTAAACACGGTTAAGTTCCGCATATTTTTCTTTATTTCGTCAAAAGGCAGAGCATCATCGGGACAAATCTCGGTATAGCTTTTGCCATAAGCAGTTTCTTTAACCATAAACGGCAGTAAATACTTATTGAAAAATCCTGCTTCCAAAAGCGCATCTTTTGCTTGGCTGTAATACACCGAATAGATATTTTCGCCCAAAGCTTGGCGCACCGGCTCAGAAAGCATATTTGCAATAACTTTGCACATACCGTTTGCGACTTTGGCAGTTTTAGTTCCATTCCCCGGCAGGCAAAGAATAACTTTTTTGCCCAGAAGAGCATCAGGATTTGTTACCTCTTCCCAATGCTTATCTTCTGTGGATACTCGCCTTCCTAATCCCAAAGAACCTTTATAATATTCCATATCCCTGCTTCTTAGTAACTATAGTTTTCATACCGGAATATCCTCTTGTATCTGCGCAATCTTTTTGCGTATTCCGAATATAAGCAACACGAACAGCACGGCGAACTCAAGCATAGGCGGAATAATCGTCAGAGTTATGCTTTCGTTATATGTAAGGAAATTGTTTTCATAGAACGTCGGCATAAAGAACGCCCTTAGTATCGGCAAATCCATTTTGAACAAAACAATCGGAACGATTGTATAGGTTGCCAGAATTATAAAGTCCGGCACAACCGTAGTAACCTTTTCATTACCTTGGGCAAACAGAGAATACAGATAAACAAAGCAAAAATCTCTCAGCATAAAGAAGATCATTGCAAAGACCATAAAGCCGATACTTTCGCCCTGCCCATCGCCGAAAGAAGCGAACTCCACAATCAGCACAACCGCCAAAACCAAGATAAGCGGCACGGTAATAAGGCTTCTGGGCATAATCATAAACAAGCGTTTGTATTGCTTAGTTCGATAATATTTAAGCATCATATGCGGACGCAGAGCCATATTCGACTCGCCGCACAGGGAAAGATAGGTAAGCCCAAGAACCACAAAGAACGCCGCCGATGTCCCGATATAAGAGATAAAAGGCACATTACTTTCGTAATTATTAAACCCGAACAAGACAATAACGACGGACAAAGCGAACAAGAACCAAGATACCGGATATGGTTCCTGCCCGAACTCGTACTTTATTTGGTTAACAATCGCAATAAAGCTCCAAGCTATCAGGATAAGAGCAACGATTTGTATCATCTCCCGCAAAGAGAACCAATGCCCATACCACAAGAAAGCCTCTGCTTGCTTATCGCCTGACAAAGCAAACCATAAAGGCACAATCACCGCCATACCGATGAATTGAAAGAAGGTAACATCAAACTTTTCAAAAAAGTGCCGCCAGCGAATAACGTCAAGCGCAAAGAGTAGCGGTACAATATGAGCCAGCACGCCAAGGATTATAAACAAAACAATATTGCTGAATAATTCTCCGGTTGACAGCGGAGTAAGTCCTGTATCGCCGATATGGTATGACAAGAAATACAGGATAAAACAAATGAAATTACCATACCAAACATACGCCGTACTTCCGAACAGCTTACCTATTGCCACGGTAACCGGCGCCATAGGTGTCATTGCTTGGAAATACCAAGTATTATGGTTAATTTCTTTTATCACGGTTTCCGCCGCCAGACGAGTTCCCCATACATAGGTAAAGATGCAATAAAAGAACAGGCACAAAGTTGGTTGCACGGACTTTTCCATTACCATATTGCTTGCCATATAGGTAACAAGGTATGCCGTAATCAGCAAAAGAGGCATAGCAATCAGCCGTTTTGGCGTCAGTTCAGTCCAAACATTTCTGATAAACTCTGGATTTCTCAGCAACATAGCTATTCTCCTTCGCCAAGGGTACCGAAATAAGCATCTTTCAAAGAGCTTTTTTCCAACTTAAACTCAAGCAGTTTATAATCAGCACTTACCAACTTTTTCACATAAGCGGGCAGCTCGGCTTCTTTTCCCCAGAACTCCGCCTTTATCCATTCTCCGTCCAAAGACACCTCGCCGATTACATCATCTTTTTCCAAAAACTTCATAAGAGGCTTAGGACTTCCCTTAACTCTTATCGCCAGATTAATTTTATTGTTTTGGACTTTCGTCAAGCTACCGTCAAACTTTTCATGGCGGACAATTCTTCCGGATTTAAGCACGATTACCTCGGTCGCATAATCTTCAAGCTCTGCCAAGATATGCGAAGAAATCAAAAGGGTATATCCTTGCTCTTTCAAAGACAAAAACAGCTGTGAAAGTTCCAATCTTGACTTTGGATCAAGTCCGGAAGCCGGCTCGTCCAAAATAAGGAAATCGGTCTTATGGACGATACCCAAAGCAATGGCTAAGCGTTGCCGTAAACCTCTTGATAAACTGCCGGCCAAAGTATCCAAATGTTCGGTAAGGCCAAGCATTTTTGCGGTATCTTCAACTCTTTCTTTTATTTCTTCCTTTGGTATTTCAAAAGCTAAAGCGGCATAGTGTAAGCACTGTCTTGCCGTCAAATCATCATAAAGCCCGAACACATCAGATAAATAGAAAACATGGCGATGAGCTTCCCTCGTATCCTCCGGCACATTCACTCCGGCAATCGTAATTTCCCCGCTAAACGGCTTTACCAAACCTGCCAGACAGCGCATCAGGGTAGTCTTTCCCGCCCCATTCGGACCGACCAAAGCCACAACGCTTCCCTTCGCAATATCAAACGACACCCCGAACAAAGCCCGCTTTGTCATATAATCAAAAACAAGATTTTTTACACTTACTATCGGCTTTTTCATATCTATAGGACTCCTTTATAAGAAACCCGAACCTATACAAACTTAATTATAATAAGGGTAATAAAGTCAACACGTTTCTTTAGTTATAGCTTATACAGATAATAAACGAATAACCAGCCGGAAATGGCTGGCTATCCACCCTTAACGACAAAAAGGAAACAAGAGCTACTGTAAATATCTCTGTTTGTAAACATTCTCTCAAAAAGAAAACCGTCAACGTTTTTTCTTCAATGCTTCTGCTTTATATATTGCCAAAGGATTTAAGACTTTACTTTTACATGGCACAAGTTTTGAACATCTGATTACCCGAGGACTCGCCGCATGAGCTGGCTTTCCCGCCCAAGGATTATCTTCCGCCTTTAAATAAGCCTCCACCAGTTTTTCCAAAGACGTATTTTCCGTTAAAAATCTAAACCACAAAGACTTCGCTTCTTCAGATTTAGCGTCCAAAGCTCCGTCTTTACCCTCAAACGGCTTACGGAAAGCTTTTTCGTAAAAATCTTTTGCATCTATGTTATACTGTTTATCGGTATACCAATCATAAACCGGCATATCCATTCCGCCGATACGATAAGATGACAGCTGACATTTATCTATCGCCCCCGAAAATCCGTCATTAAAAGAAAAATAAATCACAAAAGAAATATTTTTTGCCGCCTTTGCTTCCAAATAAAACGGATTATAAGTCTTAACGATTATTTTACGGGAATCACTGCCTTCATACGAACGGTCAACCCACCTTCCCCCTTTTTTCAAAGTAATATGATACGTCTTGCCGTCAACCTTAACGTCATAGGAGTTACCTTTCAGATTACTGACTTCCGGTATTTCTCTATTTTGTTTATTTTTCAATTTATCTTCCATTTAAAGGCTCCCACGCTGACAGCGCCACAAATACATTCATACGTAAATATACAAATACCACCCTTCATTGGTTTTGTCAATTATTATTTCAATAGAGCCAAAAGGACAAAAAAGACCAAAGTAAGAAGCTCGGTCAAGATTTAACTTTCAAAAATTATTGCCGCTCTTTCTGATAATTTCTTTGCTCATACAGTTCCAAAGGACTCAGTGTTTTTTTATTATCGGCTTGCCAATAATCCTTAACCATACTTTCCAAAGTAATATTTGCCCTCAAGAACTTAACCCACAAGGACTTTGGAACTTCTCCTGCATTATCAAGAACAACGGGACTTTTAACTTTAAAGGGAATTGCGAAAGCTTTTTCATAAAAATCTTTTGGCTCCATAATCGCTTTACCACCGGAAGGATAATCCACATAAAAAGATAGCCTATGCTCCGGACCTTCACCAAAAGACAAATCCCGAAAATGAGAATAAATACTAAAAGAACGACTATCCGAGGCCGCATCCAAATAAAACGTACAATAGGTTACCATATTTACATCATTTGGATTGTGATTACGGAAATAACCGCGAACGACTTCTTGCCCTTTTCTTATGGTAATATGGTATTTCTCTCCGTCCACCGTAATATCATAAGAATTATCCTTCAGATTACTAATCTCAGGCATTCCGTTATTTCTCATTCTCCCCTCCTACTCAAAGCAAGCAAAATATATATTTACATATGAATAGTACTGCCGAATAACTTTGTCAATTTTTGCCCCGAGAGAGAAAGAATGACGGGTAAGAGGAACAAAAAACTGCCATACGGCTGTTTTTTGCCTCGTAACCTTAGTTTTTGTTATTGAGCCAAACCGAACAGGTTTTGCGAAATTACAAAAGCTTAGTGGTATCCCGTCCCAAGAAAGCAAGCGGCATAACCCGCGAAGCTTGATTGGTACACACAACACTTTTCTTTATTTTGGTCGAATGACGGGTAAGAGGAACAAAAAACTGCCATGCGGCTGTTTTTTGCCTCGTAACCTTAGTTTTTGTTATTGAGCCAAACCGAACAGGTTTTGCGAAATTACAAAAGCTTAGTGGTATCCCGTCCCAAGAAAGCAAGCGGCATAACCCGCGA
>JAFWAG010000066.1 GCA_017507765.1 Alphaproteobacteria bacterium
AGCATAAAAGATTTTTACAAAGCAGCGTCCTCTCTGGCTCCGCTGTTCCAAGAATATTTCCGCAGCTTTGCTTTGCAGATTTTAAAGCTTAAAGAATTACAAGATGCGGAATATTTAGATGAGTTTTTAAAACTTGAAATAAGTTTCGATAATCAATAAGCTAAAGATGTCTATAACAAACTGTTAGATTTAAGGAAAGAGATGTAAAGATGGCAGAAACCCTAGGTTCATTATGCGATAAGCTTACAATCGTAAAGCTAAAACAATTTCATAGTACAGATGCAGAAAAATTAGCCAGCTTGGCTAACCAAGAAAAACAGCTGCAAGAGGAAATAGATACGTTTGTAAGCGATGCTTTATCGGGAAGGATTCCCTTTGAAAAATTATCCTTCGCCGCAAATAAAGTTTATAAAAAAGAAGGCAATGAAATAGAGGTAATATCTGGAAACATCGGTCAAATATTTGCAAAATTGGCAGAGGTAAATTGTAAATTATGGCATGAGCAAGATAAAGTTTATGACTTTTCCAAAGTCCCCGCAGAAGAGAAAGACATCGTTGTAAAACAGCTTGGTGTATTGAACCTTGAAAGAAACCAATACATTGATAAAATAGACTCCTTGCTTAAAGAGAGTTTAAAAAAATGAACATATTGTTTGTTCAACTTGGCTCTATGGGTGATTGTTTGTTGGCAACAACTATTGCTCGACAAATAAAAGAGGTTGATTATCCAAACTGTCATCTAACTTGGATGATTGGCGATATATTTGAAACCGTAATTAAAAACAATCCCTATGTTGATGATACAATAACCATTCCTTTAAAATATGAAAACGATGCTATCATCAAAGCAAGAGAAAACATTGCTACTTTCGTAGATGAAGCCCAAAAAAAGCAGAAGTTTGACAAAGTAATAATTCTTGATGTAACGCCAACCAACAAAAATTTTCATTATGGAACCTACCGTTCTATTTATTTTCGGATTTATAAAGAAGTTTACTGGAATGAAGTTACGGTTTCACCGGAACCGGTAATAAATCTTTTGCCTGAAGAAGTGGCTAATGTTGAGGCTTTTGTAAAAGCAAATAAATTAGATGAAGATAACTGCTATCCGATTTTAATCGAAGCCGGCGCCAAAAGCGCCCAATCGGAATTAAATATGGATTTAGCATTATATGTCGCCGAAGAATTGGTAAAGAAATATAATCATGTTAAATGTATTATATCTTCAAAAGAGAAGCTTCCCAGCGACATATCGCCAAGAATTATTGACGGCAGCGTCTTAACGTTTAGAGAAAATGCAGAGCTTTTAAATCATTGTAAGTTATTCTTAGGCGGAAACAGTGGCATAACTTGGTTGAATGTTTCCACTTGGTCTAAAAAAACACCGATGATTCAAAATGTTGTTAAACCGTTCACTCTGGTGCCGGTTCTATCCATGTCTGTTGATATGGATTTTAAGAATGTCGGTCAATCAACCGAAGGTTTAATTGAGCTTGGCTCTCCTTCAAGAAAAAAATATTTACAATGTATTTATGATGTTATAGATAATTCATTCAAGGTTGCAAAATCACATTATCAATCAAATGAACATAATTTAAACATTAAAGAAAATTTGCGTTATGCAATACGGAGTAAGTACGATATTTACCTCTTTAGAAAGATTAAAATCGGAACGTTTTCTGTAAGTTGTGATGGAAGAGAGAGGGGAAAGATAAAACTTTTGGGAATACCCATTTTTGAGACAGAAAAAGTAACTAACAGGATAAAGATAAAGTTTTTAAAAATTACCATTTTACTATTAAGGAGAAAATAAGATGACAAAAGTTACGAAATTGGAAAAGTGCCGTGTTTGTGGCAACACTCATATGAGTGTCGTTCTTGATTTAGGCGAACAAGAGTTAACCGGAGTATTCCCCAAAGAAAAGGGTGTAAAACTTACCGAAGGACCAATGCAATTAGTATGGTGTCCGGAATGCGGTTTGTTGCAATTGGGTCATTCTTATGACTTAGATGAAATGTATGGTGAAAATTATGGCTATCGCTCAGGTTTGAACCAGTCTATGGTAAAACACCTAAGCAACAAGATTGCTCAATTGGAAAAATTGTATAATTTAAAATCCGGCGACATTGTTCTGGATATCGGCAGCAATGATGCCACTACTTTAAAATCATACAAAACGTCCAATTTGCGTAAAATCGGTATAGATCCGACCGGTAAAAAGTTCCACCAATTTTACACTTCCGATATCCAATTAGTTCCGGATTTCTTTACCGCCGAAAACTATCGTAAAGTATTTCGGGGGGGGGAGAAGGCGAAAATCATTACATCCATTGCCATGTTTTATGATTTGCCTTCGCCAATTGATTTTGTAAAAGATATTGCTTCTATTTTGGCAGACGATGGTGTTTGGCATTTTGAACAAAGCTATATGCCGGCAATGTTAAGATTGAACTCCTATGACACGGTTTGTCATGAGCATTTGGAATATTATTCTTTAGGCGTAATAAAATATATCTTAGACCAAGCCGGCATGAAAATCATTGATGTAAAGCAAAATGATATTAATGGCGGAAGCTTTGCCGTAACGGCAGCTTTACAGTCTTCGACGTTGCCAAGTAACACTCCGGTCATCAACTGGATGTTGGAACAAGAAGAAAGAATGGGTCTCAGAACAATTGAACCATATAAAGATTTTGAAAAAAGAGTTCTGCGTCATCGTAGCGATTTAAACCGCTTGTTAAAGGCGTTGCATGATGACGGCAAAGTTATCATGGGTTATGGTGCGTCAACAAAGGGAAATACGGTATTGCAGTATTGTGACTTGGACGCAGATATTATCACCGCCATTGCCGACGTTAATCCCGATAAGTTTGGAGCCTACACTCCCAAGACCATGATTCCTATAATTTCTGAAGAGGATGCTAAGGCGCAAAATCCGGACTATTTCTTGGTTTTACCGTGGCATTTCAAGAATGGTATTTTGGAAAGAGAGCAAGACTTCCTGCAATCTGGCGGAAAGATGATTTTCCCGTTCCCTGAAATTGAAATTATATAGGTAAGATTTGGCGGATATGCTAAAGGCACTTTTTATAAACTCAAGTTCAAAAAAATGCTCTATATATCAATCAGGTAAGATGATTTTTGATTGTTTAAGACAATCAAAAAAAGTTTCCTTTGATTATATTGAAATAGATAGCGATAACAGGTTTATCCCTGTTGGCTATGATTTCTATTTGTTTAATTATCATTATGCCACAATGGGTTGGCTTGACTTAAAGGAATTAAAAAGACACTTCAGTTACATAATGACGATAGTGCTTGAAGTCTTGCCAAATAATCCGTTTCCATTGGTTGACGATAAAGCATTTGACGCATACTTGGCAATTGATCCGACCATGGAATCAGACAATCCCAAAGTCTTTGCTTTCCCCAGACCTTTGGAAAAAACTCTTGATATAGATTTATCCGAAGAATCAGAAACACCAATTATTGGTAGTTTTGGAATGCCTACGCCCGGAAAAGGTTTTGACCTTATTATTAAGGCAATTAATAAAGAGTTTGATAAAGCAATTTTCCGGCTAAATCTGTCCAAAGCCGATTTTGTTCCTAATTATGAGGAAATAATACAATACTATACGGACCTTTGCCGACAAACTGCGAAATCGGGTATAGAGGTTCAGGTAACTTCGGATTTTATGACCAAAGAGGAACTAATAAAGTGGTGTGCATCAAACACCATAAATTGTTTCTTTTATGATAGGAATCAGCCGGGTTTGTCTGCAACTACAGATCAGGCAATAACTTCGGGGCGGCCGTTACTTATAAGTGATAATCCAACATTCCGGCACATACATAAATATATAAAGCCTTATCCTGAGTGGTCTATAAAGGAAGCCATAGTAAAAACGCCTTCTATCATCAAACAAATCCAAAAAGATTGGTCGCAAGAAGCATTCGCCGCTACCTTTGACGATATGATATCAAAGCTTGAAAACGATATTAAGAATGCTCATGCAAAAATCGAACTTAAAAAGAAAGTAAACGTTGAACCGAAATTATGCCAATATGCATTTTATCTGTTTAATTTGATTCCGTTTATAAAAGTTAAGTTTTTTGATAAGAAAAAGAGTATTGAACTATTCGGAATACCGTTTTTAACTATAAAAATAAAAAAGAAATAATTTTTTAAAATTGTAAATTGGCATATCCGTCGCAGTAAGGAAATCAGCATGAAATTATTTAAAAAGTTTTATAGAAACCTTATAAAAAAGCGGGATTGTTTTGCCACCAAGCAGCTTTTTACAGCGTCGTTAGATACAGGCGACTTTAATCTTGAAAAATATAAAGATATATCAATTGCCCATGTTTCAACTTACAATATTTTATGCGGCATTGCTTCTTATTGTAAAAATCTGAAAGACGGTCTTGATACATTAGGAATAAAAAACGATGTTATTGATGGTGGCTTGAATATAAAACAAGTAAATCAGTCTTCGGAAGCTGAAGTAATTGAATATTATAGAAATATTGCCGAAAAATGTAAAAATTATGACACTGTAATTATTCAACATGAGTATTCTTTCTTTTTTGCCAAAGATATGAGCTTTTCTGTTGCTAATAATATATTATTGGATTTTCTAAATCATTTAAGCCAACATGACCGTATTGAAAATATCTTACTTTTAATGCACTCTTCACCTGATGCTGCCTTTGGCGATAAATATGCAAAAAATAGTGGTGATTTTTTTCCTTCTCTTCGCCAAAATAAAAAGATTAAGTTTTTATCAACAAACCCTCATTCGACATATATTCTGTCGCAATTGGGGATTACGGCTTATCCTTTAATCTTACCGATTCCCAGCCAAGATTATGAAGTCAAAAAAGATATCCAAGATATTGTCAAAGCAAAATTAGATTTACAAAAAAATGATATCGTTCTGGCTACGATTGGATTTATTCTTAAAGAAAAAAGAACCATAGATGCGGTAAAGGTCTTAAAACTTCTTCCCGATAATTATAAACTCATGATTGTCGGAGGCATAAAAGAAGAATGGTCGGATACATACCTTAGTCAAGTTTGCGATGAAATAAAGTCTAACAATCTTGAAAAGAGAGTTTTTATAACCGGTTGCTATAAAGACGAAGATTTAAACAGTTATACATCTATGACAGATATAATGTTGGCGCTTTATTCTGATACTTTCAAAGTACAAGGTGCTTCCATAAATACAATGATAGCAACCTTAAAACCAACGATAGCTTATAACAATGACACTTACTCAACGTTAAATAATTTAACTCCATATAAGCCGTTGAAGTTATGTAAATACGATGATTTAAAATCTTTAAAATCAACAATTGAAGAAGTTGCCGGTAATGACCGTTTAAAAAAATATATGGTAGAGCAAGCCCAAGGTTATATCAGCGAGAAGTCTATTGTAAAATTAGCTCAGTTAACTCTTAAAGCCATTGATTAGATATAAGGATATTGCAATGTCGAAAATATTAAAGAAGCTTAAAACAAAGGTTTATAGTTCAAAGTTTTTAAAATCCCAATTTTTAAAATACTGCAAATCTTTATCAATTGCTGATTTAGCTCATGTATCTGATGACTGTGCAAGGATTTCATATTCTCAATTCGGTGAAGATAGGATTTTAGAGTTTGCCATTATGATTTTACAAAATAAGAAAATCATAGAAAACCCCACCTATCTTGATATCGGCGGGAACAATCCGTTTTCGTCAAGCAATTCCTACTTTTTGCACCGCCAAGGATATAAAGGCGTTGTTATCGAACCCAACCCCAAGCTCGCCGAAGCCTTTTTAAAAGCTCGTCCAACAGATACGGTATTAAATATCGGCATTCATTTTACAGACGAAGACATTGATTCCCTACCGTTTTATATATTGAATTATCACGGCTCGAGTTCTTTTGATAAGGCTAGTGTTGAAGAATATATGCAATTACAAAAAGACGCCTTTATCGAAAAGGTTGAAAATATAAAAATTAAAAATATAAATAAAATTATTGAAGAATATTTTGCTAATAAAGCACCGACTTTTATTTCCTTAGATGTAGAGGGAATTGATTTAGCTATTATCAAAAGCTTTGATTTTACCAAATACAAGCCGGCTTTTTGGTGTATTGAAACTGCGGATTCTTGTTCTAATGACCATCTTGGTAAGAAATCTAATGACATTTCCAATTATTTACTGTCCAAAGGTTATGAAATATATGCGGATACATATGTTAATACCATTTTTATTGACAGCAATTTATTGCAGGAAATGACAAAGTAGATGCCTAAAGGTTAAAGCTTTCATTTTTTCTTAAAAAATAATGAACCATTTTGTGTTATCCTTCGTTATAAAGGTTATCAGACGGAGGATAGAATGGACGATATTTCTGCATTATTAAAAGAAGCAAAGCCCTTATATTTCACGCGCAAGCAAAGAAGGCAACAAGTTAAAAAAGGCCTTTCTTGCGCTGCTTGTATAGCTTTTGCGGGGGCGATATTTATTCCGTATTGGCAGTCCTCGTCTGAGGATATAGCATTTTCTTTATATGATGTTGCGGCATATGATGAAGCCTTTGATTATCAAGGTTCGGTTATAAAAGATATGGGGCTTCCGACTGATGATTTCGGCTTGCTTATGGTTTTATAAATGGAAGAACTAATTGCAGCAAATCGTTCAGTCGTCCGTTCGGTTATCAAAAAGATGACCGGCTCGTATAACGAGGATATAGAACAGGAAGTGTATATCAAAGCGTGGCGTAATTTATCTTCGTATCAGGAAAAGGGAAAGCTTGGGGCTTGGTTTGCCGTTATTACTAGGAACTTATGTCTTGATTATTTCAAATCTGGACAGCGCAGAATGCAGAGCTTAGGAGAGGACGCAGCCGAAGAAATCAAAGATGAAAGGCTTTCGCCGGAGGAAGCATTAACCTTAAAAGTTCGGCAAAAAAGGATTTTAAAAGCCGTTGACGCTCTTCCGGCAAAAATGCGCAAAGTTATAGAACTGCATGAGTTCGAGGAGATGAGTTGTGAAGACATTGCCTTAAAGTTAGCCATTCCGGTTGGTACGGTTAAATCTCGTCTTTTTACCGCCCGCCGTATTTTAAGCGAAAAGCTGAAAGATTTGTATCAAGACGGAAAAGAAGTATCGTAATTGTTTTTTATAAAGGAGAAATAGCCATGAATAAAATCATTTTAAGCGGTATATCCCTAAGTCTTTTATTAGGAGCAACCGGAGCTTTTGCGGCAGATGTTCCGCCACCGCCTCCACCGCCGGATAGGCCAATGTTGGAAAATGTGCTTAAAGCTCCGCGGTTTTCCCCAAAACATTTTGAAGAAAAACTGCATCTTACCAAAGAGCAGAAAGAACGAGCCAAAGAAATTCGGGAAGAAGGCAGAGAAAAGCTGAAACCGATAATGGAGGAAATGAAAGCCTTACGGAAAAAGGCTGACGAAATCCGCAAAGATAATATGGAGGAGTTTGAAAAAATCCTTACTCCGGAACAAAGGAAGATTTTGAAAAGCTTTGAAAAGGGCAGACATAAAAAGCCCATAAAGCCACATAAAGATATAGATTAACTTTTTAAAGCCCTTTATTTTAAAGGGCTTTTTTCCGTCTTAAGCGAAAAATAGCTTTTAAAGCTTTGCGGTTCATAAACATATGCACAAATATCATAGCAATAAAAATCATACCGGATATTTCGTGTATTTCTTTAAAAATTGCTTTCGTTGGCCTTACGGTAGCTTCAATGCCGACAATCCCGACCAGAACCCCGATAAACGCTAAAATCATAACGCCCATCACAATTTTTAATTTAATCATTCTTTCCTACCTTACTAAAGAATGTAAAGTGATTATCAGCCAAGCATAGCCTTTAATACCCTAGCCAAAGTTTTCTTGGCTTCTTCTCTGGCTTTTGCGGCACCGTCAGCCAAAATAGCATCAATTTGTTCCGTATGAGCCATTAAGTCGTAGTATTTTTCTCTGGCCGGAGCAATTTTTTCGTTAATCGCTTCAAACAGGATTTGTTTTGCTTCTCCATAACCAAGCCCTCCTTTAATAAATCTCTGGCGGAGTTCTTCTGTCTGCGCTTCATTGGCAAAAGCACGGTACAAGTGGAATATAGTCGACTCTTCCGGATCTTTTGGTTCTTCGGGAAGCTTTGAATCGGTAATGATTTTCATAATCAGTTTTCGCAGTTCTTTTTCCGGCGCAAATATAGGAATATAGTTGTTATAGCTTTTGCTCATTTTCCGTCCGTCCAATCCGGGAACGGTAGCAGCATCTTCCGGAATAATCGGCTCCGGAGAGGTAAGCAAATCTTTGCCGTAGATATAATTAAAGCTTCCTGCGATATCTCTGGCAAACTCAACGTGTTGTTTTTGGTCTTGCCCGACCGGCACGACATCAGAGTTGTAAAGCAGAATATCTGCGGCCATTAAAATAGGATAAGTATAAAGCCCCATATTGATACCGGCATCGGCGTCTTCGCCTTTTGCCAAGTTCTTATCGACGGAAGCTTTATAAGCATGGGCGCGGTTCATCAATCCTTTGGGCGTTACATTCATCAACAAAGTTGCCAGCTGATACACTTCCGGAATATCGGATTGGCGGAAAAGAATGGCTTTTTCCAAATTGATCCCTAAAGCAAGATAAGTAGCGGCAATTTCATAAGTATTTTTATGAATAAACTCACGGTCTTTGACGGCATTCAAAGCGTGCAAATCGGCAATAAATACATAGGTTTTCTTTGCTTCATCGGACATTCTTACCACAGGATAAAAAGCTCCCAGTAAATTACCGAAATGAGGAGTTCCGGTCGGCTTTACTCCGGTCAAAGATATTTTATTGCTCAGCATATTTTTCTCCTAAAAACTTTAATTTTCGTTGGGACAGGTATATAAAACTTATTAAAATATAGCAATATAAATAAACGTTAAGCATCAGGAGAAAAAGCAAATGGCAAAGATAACTTGGAAAGCGGGTACGATTTTAGCTCCGGTTCCTCCGGCAATGGTTTCCTGCGGTACATTAGATAAGCCGAATATTTTAACCATAGCTTGGACGGGGATTATTAATTCAGAGCCGCCGATGACCTATATATCCGTACGGAAAGAGCGTTTTTCTCATAATATAATTGCCCAGAATAAAGAGTTTGTAATCAACCTTCCGAACCTTGCTATGGCTACGGCGTGTGATTTCTGCGGCGTAAAGTCCGGTCGGGTTGTTGACAAGTTCAAAGAAATCGGCTTAACCGCCGCCGCTTGTTCAAAAGTTTCCGCCCCGCAGATTTTGGAAGCTCCGGTTTCTTTGGAATGTAAGGTTTTATCGGTAACCGAGCTTCCTTCACACGATATGTTTATGGCAGAGATTGTTGCCGTCAATGTCGATGATAAGTACATGGACGATAAAGGCAAGCTTTGGCTTGAAAAAGCAGGGCTTTTGGCTTACGTCCACGGAGGCTATTATACCTTAGGTCGTTACTTAGGTAAGTTCGGCTTTTCCGTGGAAAAAAAGAAAAAGCCGAATAAACGCAAAGCTTAATAAACTATTCGTTCCACAGCCAAGCCGCCCCGCGGATACCGCTGGAATCTCCGAACTTTGCCGGTAGCAGTTTGGTGGAAACCGTGTCCGAGAAAACATACTTTTCCCAAAGCTTAGGGATAGAAGTATAAAGCCGCTTATAATTGGAAACTCCGCCGCCCAAAACTACGACATGAGGGTCAAGAATGTTTATCACGCTTGCCATTGCTCTGGCCAGGCGGTCTTCATAACGGGAGACGCAAGCTTCTGCCTGTTCGTCTCCGGCATCGGCCAAGGCAACGATTTCATGACCTTTAAGTAAGTTTCCGGTTGCTCGGAAATAATCTTTTTTCAATCCGGTTCCAGAAATAAACTGTTCAATACAGCCGTTCTTTCCGCAATAGCAAGGACCCACGCTGGCGATTTCTTCATCACTTGCCCAAGGCTGCTGATTATGCGCCCATTCGCCGGCAATAGCATTAGGACCGGTTACCAAGGTTTTATTTACAACAATTCCGCTTCCCGAGCCGGTTCCGATAATTACCGCCCATACGGTAGCAAATCCGGCTCCCGCCCCGTCCGTAGCTTCGGATACCGCCAGACAGTCGGCATCATTGGCAATTTTTATCGGGCGGTTTAAAGCTTCCTGTAAATCTTTATCAAAAGGCTTGCCGATAAGCCAAGTTGAATTGGCATTTTTCATCAATCCGGTAGCCGGAGAAATCGCCCCCGGAGTTCCAAGCCCCACTGTTCCTTTTTCCCCGATAGTTGCTTCGGTTTCTTCGACCAAATCTTTGATGGCACGCACGGTACCCGCATAGTCATCATAAGGGGTATCAACTCTTTTTCGGAAGAGTTCTTCTCCCGTATTTCCGTCCAAAGCGATTACTTCGGTTTTTGTTCCGCCTAAATCTATGCCAATCCGCAAAACCATTTTTTCTGCCTTTTCGTTGTTTATTAGTAAAACTGGCAAAAAGTACCACTCTTGACCGGATAAATCCATAAAAAAACGCATTCGCCTCTTGCTTTCGGGGGGAATAGTTCTTAACCTTTAGGAAAAATTGTAAAAACAGAGGGAAAAATGATAAATTATAAAGAGTTTTTTCAAGCCGAAGTATTAAAGGCCGTACACGAACTTGGCTTTGCCGCAGAAGATGCTTTGATTTCGCAATCGAACCGTCCGGATTTATCGGACTATCAAAGTAATATTGCGCTTCCGTTGGCGAAGAAAAACGGTCTTGTTCCACGGGAGCTTGCAAGCAAACTGGCGGAAAAGCTTTCTGCTAATGACGGACTTTATACAGTCAGTGTTGACGGTCCCGGCTTCATCAATTTTTCCCTTACCAACCGTATGTTGGAAGACAATTCCGAGCCGTTTTCTTTCAAACCTTCCGGCAGGACGATAGTCATTGATTACGGCGGACCCAATATAGCCAAAGCTTTGCACGTTGGACATTTGCGAGCGGCGGTTATCGGGGAAAGTATGAAAAGGATTATGCGGGAAAGCGGCGATAAAGTTATCGGCGATGTTCATTTCGGCGATTGGGGAACTCCTATCGGTATGCTTATTTCTCAGTTGCAAAATGATGGCTTAGATGCGTCTAAAACCATGACCATAGCCGAGATTTCCGACTTATATAAACGGGCGGCGGCATCTTTTAAGGAAAGCGATGATTTTAAAGAGCAGGCAAGGGTGGCGACATCGGAATTGCAGGCAGGAAATGAAGAATACCGGAAAATATGGCAGATGTTCCATGATGTATCCATTGCCGACATTAAAAAGATTTATGATGCTTTGGACGTTGACTTTGATTTATGGCTGGGCGAAAGCGACGTTAACGATATTTTGCCGACTATGTTTGCCGAATTGACGGCAAAAGGCATGGCGGTTGAATCCGACGGAGCCGTTATTATTCCGCTTCCGCCGATAAAGGGCAGGGAAAGAGCACCGTTTATTTTGCGCAAAACGGACGGAGCTTATACTTATGCGGCAACGGATTTGGCGACCATTATTCAAAGAATGAAAGATTTTAATCCGGACGCAATTTTATATGTTGTTGATGCTCGTCAGAAAGAACATTTTGAGCAAGTTTTTGAAGTCGCCCGTACGGCAGGATATGTACCGGAAAACGTATCCCTAGAACATTTAGGCTTTGGCACGGTTAACGGCGCAGACGGCAAGCCTTTTAAAACCAGAGACGGCGGCGTGATGAGCCTTATGGACTTGTTGGTTCTGGCTGAAAATAAAGCCAAGGAAGCTTTGCCGGAACCGTCCGCCGATATTTCCAAGGAAGAGTTGGATTTACAGGCGGCGCAAATCGCTTTTGGGGGCATTAAGTATCAGGATTTAAAGAACAATCGTATTTCGGATTATATTTTTGATACGGAAAACTTTACAAAGTCCGAAGGCAAAACCGGAGCTTATGTCCAGTATGCGATTGTCCGGATTAACTCTATTTTGGCAAAGGCAAAGGAAAACGGCTTTGCCATAGCTCCGAAGGTAGAAATATCTCATACCTTAGAGCGGGAAATCATGCTTACTTTGGAACGTTATCCGGAAGTTATTATCCGTGCCTATGAAACCAGAGAGCCTTCGGAAATCAGCGAATACGCCCATATTTTATCCCAAAAGTTCAGCTCTTTTTATGCGGAATTAAGCGTTCTTGGCGAACAAGATGAAAAGGTCAGGGCTTCACGTTTAAAAATAGCGGAACTTACCAGGGATACTTTGCATAAATCGTTATGGCTTTTGGGTATTTCTGCGCCGGATAAGATGCTTCGTAAGGAATAAAGGTTAATTGTTCGCCGACAAGTTGGTTTTTAATAACTTTTTAAAGTTTTTATAAAATATGCTTGGAAAGCTATTGACAAATTAGGTGTAAATAGATATAAACCACCCCTCTTGGAATAATTTTTTAGTGGAGAATGGTCGTGAAACGCACGTATCAGCCTAGTAAGACAGTACGCACCCGCCGCCATGGCTTTCGCAGCCGTATGGCAACTCTTGGCGGTCGTAAAGTCCTGAACGCTCGCCGCCGTAAAGGTCGCAAACGTTTAGTTGTAGTTGTCTAATAAACAGCATTATGGCATTTAAAAGAATTGAATTGAAACAAATGGCGCCCCTCAAGAAAAGGAGGGACTTTCTAAGGATTGCCGAGGAAGGTTTTAGCGCCCCTGTTTCAGGTTTGGTTCTTCAAGGACGCGAGCGCACAGAGTATTGCGAAGTTACCAGCAAAACTTTTCGTGTAGGATATACCGTTACAAAGAAAATCGGCAATGCGGTTAAAAGAAACCGTGTTCGCCGTCGTTTGCGTGCGGCGGTAGCAAAAGTTTTGCCGGAAATGGCCGCCAAAAGATTTGATTATGTTGTCATCGGCCGCCTTTCGACTCTGGACAGACCTTTTTACGCTCTGACTCGGGATTTAAGAATGGCTGTTGAACAGATTCATGAAGCCGCCCGCCTGAAAGCCGAACAAGAAGAAGATATTTAATGAAACGTTTTTTTGTTCTTTTAATTCGGGGCTATCAAAAAGGAATCTCGCCGTTTTTTCCTAAGTGTTGCCGCTACATTCCAACGTGTTCGCAATACGGAATTGAAGCCATAAATGAATATGGGGCTTGGCGAGGCTCGATTCTTACGTTAAAACGCATATTACGTTGTCATCCGTGGGGAGGCTCCGGTTATGATCCGGTTCCGCCGAACCTTAACAAAAAGCATAAGGAAAAGTAATGTCTGTCGATTTTCAAAAAGAAAAAAAAGAAACCAACAACAATGTAAATCTTATTGTTGCGACTGTTCTTGCGATTTTAGCCGTTTTTGTTTTTGATTATTTCTTTCCTACTCCGGAAATGCCGGAAACCAAGACTGCCGCAGTGCAGGGGCAAGACAAAAAGGCTGCGGTTCCGGCGGCAGATGAAGCCGTTGTTCCGTCTTTGCAAAGTATGACGACTGCGCCGGAGGCAACGGCAGCGACTCCGGTATCTCGGGAAGCAAAGATTGCCGAAGACCGCCGCATAAAGATTTCCAATGCTAAAGTTAGCGGTTCTTTGCGCTTAAAAGGCGCCCGTTTTGACGATATTTCTTTAAACTTGTACAGAGAAACTTTGAATCCGGACAGCCCGCACATAGTTTTATTCTCTCCTGCCGGAACTCAAAATCCGTATTTCGCGGAGTTTGGTTGGACGAGTGTCGAGCCTGCACTTCCGTTGCCGGACAAAAATACTCCGTGGCAGACTTCTTCCACCGAGCTTACTCCGGAAAAGCCGTTGGTTTTAACTTGGGACAACGGCAAAGGGTTACACTTTACCCGTACAATTTCTGTTGATAACGATTATATGTTTACGGTAACGGATAAGGTTACCAACACCGGAGCCAAAGAAGTTACTTTGAACTCTTACGGACTTATTTCCCGTACGGGCGCACCGGAAGAAGAAAACAATTTCAGCTATATTTCTTTTGACGGTCTTTTGGGGGTAATGCAAAACACACTGGAAGAAATCCGCTATGCCGACTTAATGGAAGAAAAGCAGGAAAGCTTTACAACTAATGACGGCGGTTGGCTTGGTATAACTGATAAATACTGGCTGTCGGCTTTGGTTTTTGATCAGAAAGCCAAAGACGTAAACACAAAGTTTTCTTATCATAACTTAAACCGTAAAGACGTATTCCAAGCCGATTACCTTTTGCCGACCCTTTCGCTTGCTTCCGGAGAAACTCTTGAAAGCACCAATCGCTTGTTTGTCGGCGCAAAGGAAATCAATGCGTTGGACGCCTATGCCGAAGAATATAATATTCCCCGTTTTGATTTGGCGATAGATTTCGGTTGGTACTATTTCTTGACCAAGCCGTTTTTGTATATCTTGGACTTTTTAAATGCGTTCCTTGGCAACATGGGCTTGGCGATATTGGTTTTTGCCTTCTTGCTTCGGGTTCTTGTTTTCCCGATAGCCAACAAATCTTATGTCAGTATGCATAAAATGAAGTTATTGCAGCCAAAAATCAAAGAGCTGACGGAAAGATATAAAGACAACCGCCAAAAGCTAAGTCAGGAAATGATGGCTTTGTATAAAAAGGAAAAGGTTAATCCTGCTTCCGGCTGTCTTCCTGCATTGATACAGATACCTATATTCTTTTCCCTTTATAAGGTTTTGTATATTGCGATAGAACTTCGCCAAGCTCCTTTCTATGGTTGGATTCATGATTTATCCATGCCGGACCCGACTTCCATATTTACTCTGTGCGGACTGATTAATTGGCCTGTACCGGGCTTCTTGGATATCGGCGTATGGCCGTTGATAATGGGTATCACGATGTATATTCAGTTCAAGCTTAACCCTCAGCCGGCGGATAAGACGCAAGCCATGGTCTTTGCTTGGTTACCGGTAATCTTTACCTTTATGTTGGCGCATTTTGCTTCCGGCTTGGTAATTTACTGGGCATGGAGCAACATATTGTCCATTATCCAGCAGAGAGTTATCATCTTCCGCATGGATAGAAAGTTCAAGAAAACCGGAAAGTTAAGCCAGATATGATAATTGACCGTACACCGGAAGAAAACGCCGAATTGGCAGAAAAGGGCAAAACGTTATTTGCCGGCTCGTGTGATTTTATGCTTGGTGTTGCCGCACTGGAGCAGCTTCCCGACGCCGATATGGCAGAGATTGCTTTTGCCGGCCGTTCCAATGTTGGTAAGTCTAGCCTTATTAATGCGCTTACCGGCCGTAAGAACCTTGCCAGAGCGTCAAACACTCCCGGCCGTACGCAACAGCTTAATTTCTTTAATCTGGGTGGCAAGATAAGGATTGTTGACCTTCCCGGTTATGGCTATGCCAAGGCGCCGATAAAAACGGTCAGTACTTGGCAGAATCTGATTTTCAATTATTTGCGGGGGCGGACTAATTTAAAACGGGTTTTTGTTTTAATTGACAGCCGCCACGGCATTAAAAAGAATGATGAAGAAGTCATGACGCTTTTGGATAAAGCGGCAGTCAGTTATCAGCTTGTCTTTACCAAGGCGGATAAAGTATCGGCAACCGAGCTTAACAAAAACCTTGCTGCCGCAAATAAGACTGCTGCAAAGCACGTTGCTGCCTATCCGCACATTTCGGTTACCAGTTCGGAAAACGGTACCGGCTTGGCGGAGTTACAAGGCGATATCGCATTTCTTACCGACAATTAATCCGACCATAAAAACTATCTTTGTTACGGGATAAAGGGAAAAGCTTGCCTACAGTGGATTGACAAGCACGGCAAAATCATACTTTACTAAGGAAGATGTATCGTTTTTATAGGAAAGCTTTTCATGATTTCACAAGCGGCGCTTCAGCATTGGGAAAACAGCAAACCTCTTATCCGCAAAGGATATGAAGTTTTAGGTAAGGAAGTAACCATGGGTCTTCCCGGGACGGCTTTTCCCGCAGCTTCGGCAGAGGCGGATACGGGAATAGGCAGTCCCTATGGCGACGGAGCCAAGAAAGTTGCCGACTTTTTCTCCGGCGTTATTGATAAAATCCTGTTAAATCCTACGGGAGAAACCTTCCCGCCGGATTATTCTCCCTATATGTCGACCATGGGCTATAATCCCTTTTTTATTCCGTTGGAAAGCGCTCCCTATCTTAGCCCCAAAGCCCTTGCCGAAGTTTATGCAAACTCGGTAAAAGGAACCAATGTTGATTTTAATTCTGTCGCCAAAAATTATCATAAAGCTTTAAAGGCAATGTATAAAAACTTCCTTTCGGCTTTGGATAACAATGAAAAAGAAGCTCTGAAAACTAAAAAGCAAATAGAATTATTTACCAAAGCCAATCCTTATATAGTTGATGATGCTTTATTCTATCATGCCAAAGAAGTGGATTATTATTTATTTGTTGAATACATCGCTTCTTCTTTTATTAAAAGTTCTCCGTTCCCGTATATCGGCGATATTCAAGTTCGTATACCGTACACGATATATAAATCTCATCCGGAAGACTTCCTGACGGATTTTACGCTTGGCGCACCGCCGGATATGTTTTCCGCCGAAGGACAACGCTGGGGCTTTCCGGTTCTTAATCCGGAAAAGATGTTTACAAAAAGCGGCTCTCTTGGCAGTGCGGGCAAGATTTTGTATGCGATTTTTGACCAAACGTTTAAACGCAATCAAGCCGGCATTCGCATTGACCATTATATCGGCATGGTAAATCCGTATGTTTTCCCGACTAATCCGGAAAATGAAGCCGGCCGCCTTTATTCATCGCCGAAAAATCCGTTGTTAAAAAAGTACGTCAAGCATACGACTGCCGAGTTTGCCGATATCACGACAGAGATTATTTTAAAGTGCGCAGAAAAGAACAATTTTTCCATAGATAATATTTATATTGAAGATATTGGTATGCGTCCGGTTCAGCTTGATAAAGTTATGACTATGTTGGGACTTGGGCGTATGTTGGTATCGCAGTTTGTCGAGCCTTGGAATAAAAAGCATATTTATCGTTTGAAGTTAGCCAAGCCAAGGGATATAGCGGCAATAGATACGCACGATACGCCGTCAATCCAAGAGTTCTTTGCCGGTCTTGATGAGCATATGAGGGAACTTCACGCCGGTTTACTGGCAGAAGATTTACGCTTTAACTATGCAGCGGATTTAAAAGAACCGGACAATCTTGTCCGCATGAAGTGGGGTGAACTTATGGCATCTCCTGCCAAAAGGGTGCAGGCGTTTTTCTGTAGCCTTATCGGGCAAGAGGGCAGGTATAACGACCCAAGTAAGCAAGATAACTGGCATCTTCGTTGCCCGCATGATTTTGCTGATTTATACCTTAACAATTTAAAAGCCGGCAAAGCTTATAACCCGTTTGACGCAATTTCTTTGGGTATTTACGCACGGGGAGACAAGTTCTTTGCCAAGCATAAAAAGTTAGTAGAGGATTTGCGCACGGCGGAGCAAACCCTCTTTAACCTGTTATAATCCGGCTTTTTGCCGAATAGCTGCTTTCTGTTCTTCCGGAATAAAGGAAGCATCAAGCGCATTTTTAGTGAAGCTTTTTAATTCTTCGTCCGTAAAGCCCAGAATATCATTGGCAATTTCATATTCTTTGCCGATAGAAGTTCCAAACATTCCCGCATCATCACAAGCAAGAGTGATTTTAACTCCGGCATCATACAGCTTACGGATAGGGTGCGACTCCCATGAATCCTTATACAAAGGCAGCAAAGCATGGTTACTGGAAAGGCATACTTCCAAAGTAACTTTACGCTTAATCAGCTCTTCCACCAAAGCAGGGTCTTCAATCGAGCGGATACCATGTCCTATACGTTCGGGATTGTATTCCAAAACGTCCCACACGCTTTGCGGTCCGCATTGTTCGCCGGCATGAGGAGCAAAGCGGTATCCTTCTTTTAACGCACGGCGGATACCTTCGTCATAGTCGCCAAAGCGACCGAACGACTCGTTTTCCACAAAGCCAAACCCACGGTATAAAGGATTGGGGTGCTTTTCAATAAAGTCTAAAACTTTCATGACCCCACGGTTTCCCCAGCTTCGCAAAGATACGGCGACAATTCCGGAAACTATACCGGTTTTCTGTTCCGCATCAGCCATAGCCGTGGTAATGGCAGAGAAAATATCGTTATACATTCCCTCATCAACCTGAGCGTCTATGACATTATGCTTATCTTTAACCCCGTAATACATCGGAGACACTTGGAACTCTGCCAAAACAGCGCCTTCTGCCGCCGAATAAGTCAAAAAGTCGTGCAATACTTCGTAATAATCAATAGGGTTTATAACCAGATTGCAAATAGTATCATAAGCCCAAAAGAAATTGTTTATATCGGATAAATCATAGTTGAATGAACCGCGGGGATTTTTTTCGTCCGGCGGAGAAATCAAGCCTTCCGGCACGGATATTTTATTTCTTTCCGCAATTTTCAATGCTCTTTCGGGCGTAATTGTAGCGGTTAAATGTTCATGCAGAGTAGCTTTAGGTATATTTTTATCAATCATGGAAAAAACTCTCTTAAAAATTAGCAAAAAGGCTTTATAATGAAGCCTCATAGTTGTAAGCAAAATTATCAGAAAGATAAAGATAAATTATGATTTTTTCCTGTTAGCATTTTTCTTGGCCGCTTGTTATCTACTTATCCACCTTTATTATTCGTTTTGTCCGGAAAACGCCTCTAAAAAGGTGAAAGCATCTGTGATTTTAGGCTTTTACCTTATCGTTTTCGGGCCGATTTTTATGCACCCTTTGCGTTTTTGGTTAGGTATAACATTTCCGGAAGTTCTGCAATTTATTCTTTATCTTATATCTGCCGCTTTTCTTACTTTATTTCTTCTGTACCTTTTTACGGACATATTAAAGCTTATCCGCCTGTATCCGAAGTCATGGAAAAAGCATGAACGAAAGGAAGGAATAGCCTTTATGGTAATTTCTGTCTTTATTACGCTTTGCGGATATATAAATGCCATGACCCCGACGGCGACGGAGTATGACATTGCCGTTTCCAAGCCGCATAAAGATTTTACCATCGCCGTTATGTCGGATTTGCATATCGGCGGTTTGAATATGACACCGGCAAAGCTTTCCCAAGCGGTGGAAATAGTCAATGCCGCCAATCCTGATTTAGTTATGTTTGTTGGGGATACGCTGGACGGCAAAAGTTCTGCCGATGTGTTCACCAAAGACAATTACGGCGATATTCTTTCCCGTTTCAAAGCCAAGTACGGAGTTTTTGCGGTTATGGGCAACCATGAGTATTATACGAACTCTACGGAAGCAGACGCAGAGCTTATCCAAAATACGGGTATCAAGCTTTTAAGAGATGAATCGGTATATATCCAACCGTTGGGAACCTATCTTGTCGGCAGAGAGGATAGGGCGAAAAACTCCCGAGGCATAGGCGAAGTTCTTCCTTTGGCAAAGATTATGCCGCAAAACTCTCAGAAAGATGATTTAATCATCGTCTTTGCGCATAATCCCAAAGTAGTTTCGGACAGCGTAGCAGAAAAGGCAGATATTCAGATTTCCGGCCATACTCATAACGGCCAGCTCTTTCCGCTAAATCTGATTTTGCGGGAAATGTATGAAATAACTTGGGGCTTAAAAAAGATTGAAGATACAGTACTTTTTGTCAGTTCCGGTTTAGGGCAGTGGGGACCTCCGGTACGGACAAGCGCCGTTTCGGAAATCGCTTTTATCAAGATTAAATCAGCGGAATAAATAATTCTTCAGTCTTGGAACTGTTCTTTTAAAACCCGCTCTTCCAGATTGTGTTCGGGGTCAAAAAGCACCGGCAAGGATATTTCCGATATTTCTTTGACCTTTACGGATACAACGTTTCTGATTTCGGTATAATCCGCAACTGCGCTTACCGGACGCTTTGCCGATTGCAGGATATTCAGCTCTATTTCCGCAGTTCTGGGAAGCAAAGCTCCGTGCCACCGCCGTGGCCGAAAAGCACTGATTGGGGTCAGAACCATAAGATTGGCTTCTATCGGCAAAATCGGTCCATGCGCCGAAAGGTTATAAGCCGTACTTCCGGCAGGAGTAGCGACAATTACTCCGTCGCATACCAAATTATCCAAGCGTTTTTTATTGTTTATATTAACTTTGATATTTGCCGCTTGCCTGCTTTGGCGCAAAAGGGAAACTTCATTTATTGCCATAGCCTTTATTTCTTTTTTGCTTTCGGTTATGGCTGTCATTTCCAAAGGGTGAAGATTTACGGTAACGGCTTTGCGAATACGGGCGGATAAGTTTTTGACATCATAGTTATTCATCAAAAAACCGATAGTTCCTCGGTTCATTCCGTATAACGGCATATTTTTGTTAAGGTAGCGGTGCATGACCTTTAACATAAAGCCATCGCCGCCAAGAACGACAATGACATCAGCTTTCGCCGCCGGAGTGTTTGGGTAAAGTTCCAAGACGCACTTAAGAGCCTCCTTCGCAGAAGGAGTTCTATCCGCCAAAAAATGCATTTTCAAAGGGTTCATAAAAAACTTACACCTTGATATTTACATTTTCGCCACGTCCCGGAACAACATTTCCGGTATCTACTTCATTCGCCATTTTTGCATTATCAACAGCCTGCTGCATCAAAGTCGTAACTACCGCTCTGTCCGCTTCGGCAGTTGCCTTAGCAAGGCTAACGGCAAGCTGCTGACGAGATACAATCGACTGCATTGCCATGGTTACATCGAAGGAATTGCTAATGGTCATATTCACCTCCATTCCCTTAACATTACCATTATAGCATAAATCTGCATAAAAAGCAAAGTTTAGGGGAATTAGCCGCCGTTAGCTTTAGCTACCTTGCCGTGGCAATGCTTAAACTTTTTCCCTGACCCGCACGGACATGGCGCATTTCTTTGGATTTTACCCCATTTTGCTTCGGCATCTTCCAAAGAAGTGAAGGCATCACTTTTGGAACGCAGATTCTCTTGCATATTTTGGAACGAAGGATTTACCGGCGCCACATCATCAGCAGTTCTAATTTCTACACGGAACAAAGTTGCAATAGTCTTGGTGGTAACTTTGTCGAGCATATCCTTAAACAAGCCGAAAGCTTCTTTCTTATACTCGTTTAAAGGATCTCTCTGACCATACGCCCGCATAAAAATGGAATAGCGCATATAATCAAGTAGTTGCAGATGTTCTTTCCATGTCTGGTCAAGAACTTGTAAAAGCACGCTTTTTTCGACTACTCGGATTGCTTCCGGCGAAGTTTGAAGCTCTTTTTGTGCCATTTTATCTGCGCCGGCTTTTAAAACCCGCTCGATAAAGATTTCATCGGTAACCCCGTCTTCGCTCCGCCATTCTTCCAAAGGCATTTCTATGCCCGTAAAGTTAGCAAGCTCTGTCGTTAATTCGGGAATATTCCATTCTTCCGGCACCGATTTTTCGGCAACATAAGCACGAACCATATCCGTCAGGATTTCTTCCCGCATATCGTTGATAGTTTCGGATATATCCGCAGAGTTCATAATATCCCGTCGCTGGTCATATATGACTTTGCGTTGGTCATTCATAACGTTATCGTATTTTAATAAGTTTTTCCGAACGTCAAAGTTATATCCTTCGACTTTTTCTTGAGCTTTTTTCAAAGCTTTATTGACCCAAGGGTGAGTTATCGCTTCATCTTCACGAATACCGAAAGTGCGTAAAACCGTATCCATTCTGGCGGTTCCGAAAATCCGCATTAAGTCATCTTCCAAAGAAAGGAAGAACTTAGAGTTTCCGGGGTCTCCCTGACGTCCGGAGCGTCCGCGTAACTGGTTGTCAATTCGGCGGCTTTCGTGTCTTTCGGTTCCGATAACATAAAGTCCGCCGGCTTTCAATGCGACTTGCTTACCTTCTTCAATCTCGGCTTTAATTTTTTCAATGGCTTTTTGTTTTTCTTCCCCTTCCGGCATATCGGCAAGCTCGGTTTTAACCCGCATTTCCAAGTTTCCGCCAAGCTGAATATCCGTGCCTCGACCTGCCATGTTCGTAGCAATGGTAACCGCACCGGGAATACCTGCTTGCGCAATGATTGCCGCTTCTCTTTCATGATGTCGGGCATTTAAAACCTCAAACTTTATATCGGTATTTTTCTGTAACAGATTAGCTATATGCTCGGACTTTTCAATTGATGTCGTACCAAGCAAAACCGGCTGTTTTCTTTCCGTACATTCTTTGATAAGACGAATAATAGCTTTATATTTTTCCTCTGCCGTACGATAAACTTCGTCATCATAATCCAACCGTTGGCAAGGCACATTCGTCGGGATTTCCACAACTTCCAAGCCGTATATTTCTCCGAACTCTCCGGCTTCGGTCATCGCCGTTCCGGTCATTCCCGCCAATTTTGGATACAAACGGAAATAGTTTTGGAAGGTAATCGAGGCAAGGGTTTGGTTTTCCGGATTTATGGTTACATTTTCTTTTGCTTCCAAAGCCTGATGCAAGCCGTCCGAATAGCGGCGTCCTTCCATCATACGTCCGGTAAACTCGTCAATAATGACTACTTTGTCGCCTTTGACGATGTAATCCACATCTTTTTGGAACATTTTGTGCGCCCGCAAAGCTTGGTCGGCATGATGCACCAAAGCAATATTTGCCATATCGTATAAAGAGCCGGGTTCAAGCAATCCTGCCTCATGAAGCAGCTGTTCAATATGCACCGAGCCTTTTTCCGTAAAAGTTACGGTTTTTTGCTTTTCGTCTTTTTCGTAATCATCTGGCTCCAGCAAAGGAATAACTTTATCAACGGTTTTATATCGTTCCGAAGAATCTTCGGCGGCTCCGGATATAATCAACGGAGTTCTGGCTTCGTCAATAAGGATAGAGTCAACTTCGTCCACGATAGCATAATTAAATGAGCGCTGAACCATATCTTCCAAGCGGAACTTCATATTATCACGCAGATAATCAAAGCCGAGTTCGTTATTTGTGGCATAAGTAATATCCGCGGCATAAGCTTCCCGTCGTTCTTCTTCGGTAAGTTCATGCAAGATACAGCCAACGCTTAGCCCCAAGAACTTATAAATCTGTCCCATCCATTCGGAATCTCGTTTGGCGAGGTAGTCGTTTACGGTTACAACATGAACGCCTTTTCCGGTTAAGGCATTAAGGTAAACCGGCATTGTTGCGACCAAAGTTTTTCCTTCGCCGGTTTTCATTTCGGATATTTTACCTTTGTGCAGGACGATACCGCCGATTATCTGTACGTCAAACGGGCGCAGTCCCAAAACTCTTTTGGCGGCTTCCCGAACGGTTGCAAAAGCATCAACCAAAATGTCATCAAGAGTTTCCCCGTTTTGCAAGCGTTCTTTAAGCCATGGCGTACGAGCTTTCAACTCGTCATCGGACAAAGCAGCAATCTCATCTTCCTTTGCATTTATTGCGCAAACGGTTTTGTGCAGCGATTTTACATAACGGTCATTAGCCGACCCAAAAACTTTTTTCGCCCACGAACAAATCATCATAAACCTCGTACTTGTATAACAACTTTTAACAAGAGATAGTGTTCTATCGCAAATATGTCAATGTTGCTATCTTTTTATTTGCCATAAAATTACAAATAATTATTATAAGGACTCAGCAAGAGGCTTTTTGCGCAGGTTTCGCCTTTAAGCCTTAGGGGTATCTTTAAAGCGTTTAATATTTTTATAAAGGATTAAAGAATATGTGTTGCAGCAGTAGAAAGGTAATAAGCGCCGTAGTTGTGGTGTTTTTAATCGCAGCTCTTGGCTATGTTGTTTATGATAAAAAGTTTGCACCATCCCAAAACCGGCCTGCCGATGATGTCGTAGTAGCCGTTGTTTCCGGTGATAACATTTGGCTTTCGGACATCGTAAAGTTCCACGAATCCAATCCTCAGTTAAAGTCCATACCGTTTGAAATGGTATACAAAGACCTTTTGAATCATTTGATTGAAACCAAGTCAATCAAGGTTGCTGCAGAAAAAGCCGGCATTCAGGATTTGCAGTCTTATAAAGACTCTGTAAAGTGGGCTGCCGATCAGGTTTTGCGCACCGAATACATTAAGTATGCGTTGGCAAAAGCCACCACCGAAGAAAAGTTAAAAGAACTTTATGATGAATATGTAAAGCAGAATCCTCCGGAAGAAGAAGTTCGTGCCAGCCACATTTTGGTTGACTCGGAAGATGACGCAAAAGATATCATCAAGCAGATAGCTGACGGTGCAGACTTTGCTGCTTTGGCAAAAGAAAAGAGCAAAGACTCGAACGGCAGCAAAGGCGGAGACCTTGGATACTTTAAAAAGTCCGCCATGGTTCCAGAGTTTGCTAATGCCGCATTTTCCATGGAAGTCGGCACTGTATCGGAAAAGCCGATTAAGACCATGTTCGGTTATCACGTTGTAAAAGTTACGGATAAGCGTTTGTCTCAGCCTGTACCCATGGAACAGGTCAAAGAAATGTTGCAGATGATGGCTGCCGAGGAACTTCTTCCTGCTATCGTTCGTGAAGCCAGAGAAAGCGCTCAAGTAATGGTTCAGCCGGAAGCTTATAAGAATAAGCTGGTAACCATTGACGCTGACAGTACAAAGAAGACAGAACCGGAAGCTGCTCCTGCTCCTGCCGAAGCTGAAGCAGAAGCAGCGGCAACTCCGGTTGAAGTAGAGGCTCCTGCTGCACCTGCCGCCGAAGCTGAAGCTCCTGCCGTTCCGGCTGAAGCAGCACCGGCAGATGAAGCCGTTGTTGAAGAAGAAATCGTTACGGTAGAATAATGTCTTTGCTTCAAGACGTACAAAATACGGGGGCGGCTGATTTTGGCCGCCCTTTATTTGTGGTTTCTTTGGCTTTGTTTGCCAAAGACGGCAAAGTTTTGCTTTGCCGCCGTCCCGAAGGGAAAAATCTGGCGGGAATGTGGGAGTTCCCCGGCGGTAAAGTAGAGAAGGGGGAGACCCCTTCCCAAGCATTGGTACGGGAAATTACCGAAGAGCTTTCGTTAACTTTGGCGGAAAATAACCTAATTCCTGCCAGTTTTGCCTGCACCAAGGATATCATCATGCTTTTATACTTTTGCAAAGATTGGGAAGGAACGGTAATCCCAACCGAAAAACAGGAAACCTCTTGGATTTTGCCGGAGCATTTTAAAGATTTTCCCATGCCGGAAGCTGATATTTTACTTTGCCGTCAGGTTTGGTATAATGATTATGTTGGTTCTTCTGAATAAGCTTTAAGAATAGGATTCGTAAATGTTTTATTGGTTTGCAGCAATTCCTCTTTTCATCGCCTTAGCAATGTTCACTTTATATCCTCGTCCGGGTAAAGAAATGGGTATGAAAGTGCTTGAGGATACTACGGTTGACGCCGCCGCTTTTCGTATAGCGATGCAACATGACGCTATGGTCAAAACGGTCAGAGCGCACTTAAAAAACAATTCAACCTATACTTCGGTTGTCGATAAATGGGTTGTTTCCAGTGATAACATTACGCCGATTGATGATTTTCTGCCCATAGGTTATCAAAACGATGCCTTGGATAGCTTTGAAAGTACGGTTTATTGTTTGGCAGAAACCGACCAAGACGGCGTTGCCAATCCTAGCACCCAGTGCAAAAATGCTGATTTTGTTTATGTCTTTACCTATCCGAGCATAGATGCTTCCAACCGTTGGTACGGTTCCGGAGAAGCCAAAGTTTTGGCAGAGAAAATAGGTAATTACCGTGGTTTAATTTCCGGAGCCTATGGCATAATTCAAGAAACATTGCCTGCTCCGGACGCAGACAGAAATCCTGTCGGTTCTAAACGTGGGGTTATTAAGGAAGGAGTTCTGGGAACAAATGATTTGATGTATGAATATCTTCCGTCCGCATTTTCTTGCCGTAAAGGTGATTTAAAAGGCAAACTTGTTTTGGTAACAAGGGTTAAAGGAACCAAAGCATTCCAACGTCCGACGTCAAGGTGTTCTGGCTATGCCAACTATTCTCTTTTAAGTACATCTTGCCCGTATACGGCAAACAAAGTAATCCTTGCCAGCAATAAAAGCGGCAAGCTTACTATTTCCTGCGCCGGCCGTTATACCTTTGAATTAGCCGGCGGAGCGGGCAAAGATTATGCCGATGTTAAAGGCAACGGCGGCCGTATAACTATCAGCAACCGGACTCTTGCCAAAGACACCAAGATTTCTTTTACCACCAAGCCCGGATATAAGAAAAAGCCTTCTAAACCGGGAAGTGCGATGACTTTGACAATCGGTGATACGCTTGTTGCGGTTGCCGGCGGCGGCGGAGCTTATTTAAGCGGCGGCGGCGGATACCAAGGCGGCTGCGGCTCTGACGGTAATGGCCAAGGTGTGGTCGCCAACTGTGTTTCGGTTACTTCCGGAGCGGCAGGGGGCAGAGCCGGAAGCAATGCTTACGGTGGTTCGGGCTATTGCAATACGGGAGCAGGCTATGCTTGCACACAGGTATATAATACCAATGCCTCACCGGACCCATACATAAAAATCAATTATCTGGGAAGTTAGCGGCAAGGATTTTCTATTCATTACTGCTTAAAGAAGCCGCAGCTATCAAAGACGGAACGGACATCAACGGTGCCGGCGGAGCAAAGGAAATCCGCCCCCGTATTTGTTGCGGGTTGTCTAAGAACTTTGCCATTGCCAGTATGTTATCGGCGATTTTCTTGGTATTAAGGCCTAACCGCTCCTGATGCTTTTTATACCAAAGGAAAAAAGGTTCCGCCTTTTTAGGGTGTGAACTTTGCTCAAAACTTATTGCTTGCTGATAATTTTGCATAAATAAAGCGGGTATATAAGTAAAATCAATAAAGCTTAACTTAATACTTTGGTAAATAGCGTCATAATTATGCTTAGAAAGCATATTTTTAAAATAACTTAATTCTTCATTGCCAATATTTTCCGCTTTTGTGCTTAATTTTATTTCCCCGATAATCGGTTCGCTGATGTTTATATAAATAAAAGCGTTTTTAGCTTCCTTATTATATTTTACATTTATTTGTAAAGAGAAGTTTAATTCTTCTGCTCCGGCAATCACAAGGCTTTCTTTGGGGTAATAATAAATATCCTTATACGGAGTATAGTTTTTAAATATAGCAATAATTTTTTCACTATCTTGAGGATACGAAGGATTTATTCTTAAATTATTTATGATTAAAGAAAGTTCATTTTCTTGCCTTTGTGCGGTTATTTCTGCTTCCGTTCCCAAAGGAAGCTTATAAATGACCTCTTTTATTCCCAAGGAAGAAAGAATTACATCTGTTTGCTGTTGTTTATATTTGGAATAAAAATAAGCACTTGCCGCAACAAGCAAAGCAGTCAACAAAACGCTGCCAAGCCATATTTTTACAGGTATTTTTTTCATTTATATGGTTTCCAGTCATGGATTTTATATTTTCGTTGGATTAAAGAAATTATATCGTCAGTTTCTTTGCAAGACTTATCCTCGCATTTAAAAGCGTCTTCAAGTTCAAAAAAAGCGGCAGGTGACTTCTTTTTTATTCCGGCCTTCATCTTTTCCTTTGGACTTAAAGGCTTAATCAGTCCCGAGCCTATATACCAGCCATTCTGAGTAATGTTTCCATAAATGTCATTCAGCATCATAGGAAACGGTTCATCAATCCAGCCTTTAGAGTTTTCCATTTGTTTAATATGAAAAATAAATACAGCCGGCACGGGATTGTTGGCAATTTTTGCCGCTTTCATCATTAAGAATGGATTGTCCAAGTCCTCCGCATCAAAAAGAAATGCGGCTTTGCGGGAAGGCGGATACGTTTGCAGAGTTTGATAAATCGCGGTTAAAGTTTCCTGAGAGTTTTCCTGATCTTCTTGGTTTCTTTGGACACGGTTAATCACGTTATCCGGAGAAAAGCTCCACCTTCCGTCCTCGTTTTTTTCTATCTTGGCGGCAAAAGTTATATTGTCATCGGTTTTTTCGGTAACCGGCAAGTCTACTCCTGCCATGCCAAAAGGTTTTGGCGACGCAAAAAACAAGATTTTGTTTGCCGTAGGACATAAAGCATCAGCATAATTCTGTACGGAAGTCATCAGGTTTAAAACCGCCTCATTGTCCAGAAAAATAGAGTTCCCTTTACTCATCACATTTATAATAAAAGGAAAACAGCCATTCCATTTTCCGGCGGCATCGCTACGCATATAGCTTATAAAGTCCAAGCGTAATTCATTATCTTTATCCAGCAAAAAAGCAATTGCCCGTCCTTTTTCTCCGGTGGGATAAGAAGCAATCGGCTTTGCCCGCCACTTTTTCTCTTTCGGCAGATTTTGATAATCGTCCGGAAGTTTAACGTCAGAGCCATAGCTTTCAGCCCGTAAACTGCAAGGATATAGGACTAGCAAAAAAGCAAATAATATGTTAGATAACTTATTCATAATAGAATATATTTAGCACTATATGGTTTTACTTGCCAGTGTTATCATTGCTAAGTATCGGGAAAGGTATTGTAAAACAGGATAGTTATATGGATAAGTCCGCCAAAAATAATCTGGAGATTTTATTGGACCGTCCGGCCTCTCCATCTTTAATTCGCCGTTTGGTTTGGGCGGGAGTAGTTCCTTCAAAAAAGTTTATCGGTGCATTGGTTTTATGCAGGGATAATTCATTACTTACCCGTTACGGAATGCAGTTTTTGCTTTTTTCGGCGGTCGCCTATGCGGTTGCCGGCTTTGCCTGTTTCCTGTTTGCTAAGTGGGCGGTAATTCCTTTTGCGGTGAAAATATCTTCGGCATTGTCTTTAATTATGCTTTTTTCCGTCCTTGCTTGGTTCCAAGGCTTAAACACTCGCAGAGGTGTTGTATATTTATTTATTGCCTGTTTTCTGGTCGGGCCGTTACTCAGCTTTATCGGCAATTATTATCAAACCACGGATTATTCGTGGGGAAGTTTTGCGTTATGGGCGATTTTGATTTTGCCGTGGACGATTATCAGCCGGAGTATGCTTCTTTATTCTTTTTGGCTGATTTTGTTTAATGCTGCGGTTCTTTGTTGGGGCTGTCAAATAGCTTTGCCGAGTTCTTATATCGGCTGGCCGGAGTTTTTCAGTTTGCTTGCCGTTGGTAACGGATTTATTCTGGCCGCAAGGGAAGGGGTAGTCCATATTTTAAACAATAATTGGCTTAAACCTCAGATAACTCGTCTACTTCCGTTGATAATAGGTCTTTCCTATGCGGTTTACCCTCTTATCGGTTACATTCTTGGCATCAACGGCAGCAGCCTTATTGACTGTGCTTTAATTTTCTTTTTGCTCGTAACCTTAGCATCTATGTTTTATTTTAGGGTTTTCCCAGATTTCTGGGCGCTTACCTGTGTACTTTCTTCGGTTTGTGTTTTGTTTTTAGTGTTTTGGCTATATGCCATCGTTATGGCTATACTTCCTTGGTATATTTTATTTGCGGCGGTTTTGGTCGTTTTTGGATTTTCTTCTTGGCTGATTGTAAAACTTAAAGATGTGATAGAGAGGCGTAAATGCAGTCAGGAATAACGGTACGGTCTTTACTTTCTTTGTTAAAAATCACCGTTTACAAAGGTGAAAGCGGTAAAAAGTTAGAAGCTTTTTCCTGCCGTACTCAAGTCGTGTCTTGGCCGACCTTAATCTTTTTGGCTATCGGAACGTTTTTAGCTGCTATAGCTTTGGGCGTCGGTATTTTAAGTACAATTTCCCATAATTTCCCTTCCGAAGAAGAGGGACGTTTTACCGTAGCTTTGACTTCCGGTATCGGCGGATTTCTGATTGTTTTGGGATATTTCCTGTTTATCCGGTTGAAAACGATATTTTTCCGCCCGACTGCATTGTCTCTTGCTCTTGGCGGAGAGTTCTTGATAGTTATGGGAATTGCTGGAGAAGGTTACTCTCTTATTTGGGGAACGATAGTTGCCTTGGCGCTTTTGGTGCTTTTATTGCGCCTATTCCCCGATGCTTTGCATCAGATAGGCTCAGCAACTATTTTTTGCGCTATCTTTGTTTTTGCGCTTCGTGAATACATTCCGGAATACGCCGAACCGATAAGCACCGTGGTTTTGCTTCCCTTTGCAACACTGTTTTTATTCTATCCTTTACGGAATCTGGATATGCGGCCAATGGCGATGATTTTTATCCTTTTCCCGTTGTTGGTTGCTTCCGAAGGTGATTTTGCTGCTCCGGCAGTTACTACCAGAGTAATTTACATGGCGTTTTATGCTTTCCTGTTATATTTGCTGTGGCCTGCGCTTTCTTTCGTAGGAAAGCGTTTTGCCGTTATCAGCTTTATTCCGGTTTTTATTTTCAGTATGATTACTTCTTCGGGAATTGCCGCATCTTTCTTTATTATTTTCGTTGCGTATATGCTTGGTAGCCGCTTGGTGATGAGCGCAGGAATCTTGGCAAATATCCTGTTTACGGTTCTTTTTTATGCCGGCCTTGATTTAACTCTTTCCGAAAAATCATTGTTGCTTTTTCTGTCGGCTTTTATCCTGATGCTTATGGTTATATGGCTTCAGAAAAAGGAGATTCAAGCCAATGATGAAAGCTAAACATATTTATTTTTGTGCGTTGGGTTTAATTTTCATTGTTGCTTTGGTTTTGGTTGCCCACCGTCAGTATGTTGTAAATAGCGGTACCACTATTTTAGTTCCTTTAGGGAGCGGCAAGAACGCCAAAACCATAGACTCGGATTATGTTTATCTGCGCTACAAAAACCTTATTCCGCAAAAGCAATTAGAAGCAGAGCAAGGAAAAATCATTGTTTATGTAAACAGTTTCGGCGTAGCTTCTTTTGTAAAAGTTTACCATTCCGGAGACGAGCTAAAATACGGCGAGCATATTTTGGATTATCATATCTATCGTCCTTTTGGTTTAACTCCGGCAAAGCCCAGAGTATATTTTGCCTCTTATCGTTATCGCTATACGGATAAAGACAATCAGTATAATTATCGCAACGCCCGTTACGCAGTTTTAAAAGTAAATGATGACGGTTTTGCTTTACTTAGCGGTCTTGCAGACGCCAACTATAACCTTATCAATAAAGACTTTAGGTTTTAAGCGTTAACGGCGGACTTTTTCGGCAGCATGTTATTTTCGTTCTGCGGGTTATAGCGCACCAAACCGTCAGGCATAGCATATCCTTCAATCTTTGCGGACAGCAGAGTTTCAGAGGAAGATTCGGAATCTTTATCGGTAAGTATGGTTATAGCATCAGCCATTTGACTGATTGCTTCAATAAGAGGCAAGGGATTTCCCATATCATCATAATCAAGTCCGGCACAAGTTACGACCGAACCTTTACCAAGCATACTGCCAATAGTTTGCAAAATATTTCCTTGATAATGGGCTTTGGTAAAGGCATGAACATTATCAATAAAAATCCAGTCATAAAATGGCAGACTTGCGAACTCTTCTGCGCTTTGCAGGCATAGAGCAGGGAAGGTTTCCTGATTATGGGAAAGTAGCTGAGATATACCGGAAAGTTCGGTATCATCACTTGGCTTTAACACCAGACATCGTCCGGGAGAGCGTTTTATTCTGCTGATAAGAGTAGATGTTTTTCCTGAAAATGCGGGACCGATAATAAGTTCAAGAAAACCTGTAACCATTAACTTTCTATCTCCCTAAAGCAGAGCTGAAATCTATTTATAAATATACTCTAAATCTTGTTGTTTGTACAGAAAAAATCAGCATCATTTTCTATATATAGTAGAACGGCGCAAGGAAAAGCCGGAGCAAATAACTCCGGCTTTAAAATAAAACCATATGTGCGGTTTGTTATCCTAAATTAGAAGGAGTAACGAATACCGGCATAGAATTCATGGTTATAAAGATCGGCTTTGTTACCTTCATAGTTATACTTTCCAAGGTTAACATAACGGTATCCTACGTCCATTGCCAAGGATTGGGTAAGGTTATAGGCAGCGCCGACACCAAGATTCCAACCAATCTTATTTTTCTTTTTCTTTAAGCCGTTTAACTTTCCTTCGATACGGCTGTATCCAAGGCCGGCATTAACATAAGGCTGTACCGCCCAAGTAACCGGCAAATCATAGTAAACGTTCACGAACAAAGCCTGAGACTGGAACTTTACCTTTAAATCATCGGCAGCGTGACCGGAAAACTCATCACGGTAAGTATATTCAAGCTCGGTTCTGATATCTCCTTTCGGCAAGGCGAAAGCAAGACCGCCGGCAACGCTTCCGAACATCTTGGTCTGGTCAACATTTTTAGCGTTTTTGATATCGGCATTTTCCATAGCGGCGCCAAGTTTAAGTCCTACATACGGACGTACATCGGCAGCACTGGCAGAAAAAGCGACTGAGCAAGCAGCTCCGGCAAGCAATAAAGTTTTAATATTCATAATTTGCAACTCCATAAAAGTTTAAATAATTTACAACATTAACAGAGAAACCCCTATCAAGTAACAAGAAGCTTAGAAACAAGTTCGGGGTAAGTAAACCTTACATAAAGTATATATTCGTTACATTTCTCTGTTTTGTTGTATTTATGCCACAACCGTGGCAGGAGTTTTTATTGCTTATCCTCTGACTTTGTTTAACAAAGAAGCAGCGGTTATATAATCCATGAAAGTTACTTTAAAATCATTCATGTTATAAATTGCTCCGGATATTTTGGTTACACCGGATTCCAGAGCTTTTTTAATGCCGTCATTATCAGAGTTTGCGAACTTATACATATCCATAGCGACATTGAACTGAGCCAACTCATCAGCGGTTTTAACATCAGCCGGAGCAGATTTTGCTATTTCTTCCACAATGATTGCCATGTTTTCATTTTTCTGCTGACTCGTGCGTTCTTTTGCACAAGCGTTCATAGCACCGCAGTTAGTATGACCAAGGAACAGGATTAAGGTCGTACTGTGGCTTGCCGGTACGTTCAAGCTTTCCAAAGCAACCGGAGACAATATATTTCCGGCATTCAAAACGGAAAAAGTATCGTTTAAAGCCAAGCGGGAAAAAATGATGTGCGGAGTAACACGGGAATCACTGCAACCAACTACGGCAACTTTAGGTTCTTGGTGCAAGGCAGCTTCTTGACTGTTCACCCGCAGATTTGCTTTAAACTCTTTAAAGCGTTTTGCGGCTTCCGGAGAAGGTTCCGGCTTGTCAGAGAAATATTCGCCAAGGTTTTCTTGAAAAATCTCATTACCAACCGCCAGTTCTTTTTGCATATTTGCGGCTTCCGGAGAAAGCTCCATATATTTTTGCAGGTTTTTCAAGCCGTCTTCCGTGATTGCAATTTTATTCTCAGTCATTTTTATTTTCCTTTACAACAAGGGCAGTATTGCCCGTTTTTACAATAATTTTCACACATTTCTTCTTCGGTTATTCCTGCATCTTGCATTTCTGCTTTTGCATCTTCAATAGCCTTTTCCCGAAGTTTGATTCTGAAATCCCGTATAGCAAGCAAAACGATACCGGGCAGGATAAAGCAAAAGACTTCTAAAATCCGCATTGGAGAGTATATATAGCCAAGCCTTTCCCATACATCGGCATTCTGCGGAGTATTAAGATAAATATCTATAGCAGAAATGATATTTGCCAAGATGACAGACAAGATATAAACCCAACCGGCAATTCTTAGAAAGGTATTCAATTTCTTTACCTTTAATTCTTTCTTTATTTTCCCGTAAGCATTATGTTGCTAAGACATACGGGTAATTTTTAAATAAGGTATAAAAATGGTCAAGGCTTATTTAACGATAGATGATTCGCCTTCTGCTGATTTTATGGGAAAGGTTGAGTTTTTAGCGGCAAAAAAGATTCCGGCGATATTCTTCTGCCGTGGCGATTTACTGGAAAAGCGTTCAGATGAAGCCATAAAAGCAATCCAAATGGGATTTGTTGCCGGCTCTCATTCTTATTTGCATAAGCGGCACAGTACTTTAAGTATAACGGAAGCTTCCGCCGCTATCCGGAAAAATGACGAGCTTTTGGATAATATCTATGCCAAAGCCGGCGTACAAAGAAAGTGGAAGTTATTTCGTTTCCCTTACCTTGATAACGGCGCAGGAAGCTTTCCTTGCGCACCGGAAAACCTTACGGCAGAGGAAAAAAGTTGGCTTACAAAGATAATGAGCGATGTTGTCGGCTCTTGTGTTATGCCGACCGCTGCACAGCTTGCCCAAAAGTCCGCCCTACAGGAAGTATTGGAAGAACTTGGCTATCAAGGCTTGCCGGATATAACTTCTTCCGCCTATCAAAAAGGCTTTGGTAAGTTTGATATCAATATTACCTATTGCACCGATGATTGGCATTTGTTGACAAGGCATCAGGCGACTTATCACCAGACCGCCGATGATTTAATTGCCAAGGTAAAAAGGGAGCTTTTGCTGGCAGAAACTTCTTCCCCGCAAGTTATCCTTGCCCATGATTACGGCGAAAAAGAGCCGGACGAAGCTTTCCGACTTTTGGTTTCCTTTATGCAGGAATCAGGAGTTGATTTCCTTTCCTTGCCCTAAGTCTAACCCATAAAAATATCCCCTTTCCAGATACAGAAAGGGGATAAGTTTTTGCTTGTTATCAAAGCGTTTAATAAGAAATGGAGCTGATTTTCATCAACTGTTCCAAATCATGATGAGCTTCGATATAACGAGTAGTTTTTGTCTTAGCTCTGACAACCAAAGAATGGGTTATTGCCGTATCTTTGTTTGGATAAGTAACGCCACGCAAGAATGCGCCGCCGGATATTCCGGTTGCCGCAAATACGGTGTCATCGCTTTTAACCAAAGTATCGGCGGTTAAGATTTCGGTTAAATCTACGCCTTCGTCCAACAGCATTTTTTTCTCTGCTTCGGATTGCGGATTTAATCTTGCCAACATATGACCGCCCAATCCTTTAACGGCGCAAGCCGCAATAACGCCTTCCGGAGAACCGCCGGTTCCCATCATGATATCGACTTCCGAAGTCGGAGAAGCAGCCATTAAAGCACCGATAATATCACCGTGGTAATGCATTTGGATTCTGGCTCCGCATTTACGGATAGCATCGACCAAATACTGGTTACGAGGGCGGTCTAAAAGATAAACTACCAAGTCTTCAATCTTTTTATCAACGGCACGGGCGACTTTTGCCAAAGTGTCTTCCATCGGCGCATCAAGTTCTACGTCTTTGGCGGCTTCGGGAACGACCAACTTTTGCATATAATAGCTATGTCCGGGGATATACATACTTCCTTTGGGAGCTACACCGACCACGGCGATAGCATTCGGCAGACCTTTAGCCAACAGAGTAGTTCCGTCAATCGGGTCTACGGCAATATCCAAAGACGAGCCTTCACCGGTTCCGACTTTTTCTCCGATGTACAGCATCGGAGCTTCATCTTTTTCGCCTTCACCGATGATGATAGTACCTTTCATCGGGACGGTATTGAAGGAAAGGCGCATTGCATTTACTGCGGCTCCGTCGCCTTCTTCTTTCTGACCTCTGCCCAACCACCTTGTCGACGCAAGAGCGGCGGCTTCGGTTACTCGTACCAAGTCAAGACCGATATTTCTCTCTGGAGCTTCCATTTTAACCTCGCTTAATAATCAAAGAAGTTGCAAAAATTATTCCCACTCAATCGTGGCAGGAGGCTTACTGGTGATATCATAAACCACACGGTTAACCTTCTTTACCTCATTAACTATGCGGCTGGAAGTTTTGGCCAAAACCGGAAAAGGAATGTGCGCCCAATCCGCCGTCATAAAATCAGAGGTGATGACCGCTCTTAAAGCGACCGTATAATCATAAGTTCTGCCGTCGCCCATAACTCCGACACTTTTCATGTTGGTTAAAACGGCAAAGTACTGATTGATTTCTTTATCCAAACCTGCTTCGGCGATTTCTTCACGGAAAATTGCATCGGCATCTTTCAAGATTTCCAATTTTTCCGCCGTAATATCGCCGATAATCCGCACTCCGAGACCAGGGCCGGGGAACGGCTGACGCCATACCAGATTTTCCGGTATTCCGAGTTCAATGCCCAGTTTACGGACTTCGTCTTTAAACAGATTGCGCAAAGGCTCGATAATTTCCTTAAAGCTTACATTATCCGGCAAGCCTCCGACATTATGGTGGCTTTTGATTGTCGCCGCTTTTCCTGCGCCGCTTTCAATCACGTCGGGATAGATTGTGCCTTGTACCAAGAACTTCACATCGCCGAGCTTTTGAGCTTCTTCTTCAAAAACTCTGATAAACTCTTCGCCGATTATTTTTCTTTTGGTTTCGGGGTCGGTAACTCCGGCCAGTCTGTTTAAAAATCTTTCTTTGGCGTCAACTTTGATTAAGTTCATGTCAAAGGTTTTTCTGAAAACTTCTTCGACTTGTTCGCCTTCGTTTTTCCTGAGTAAGCCATGGTCAACGAATATGCAATAAAGCTGTTTACCGATAGCTTTGTGCATCATTACGGCGGCAACCGAAGAATCAACACCGCCGGATAAAGCGCAGATAGCTTTTTCATCGCCGACTTTTTCTTTTATTGCGGCAATCATATCTGCGGCAAAAGCGTCCATCTGCCAGTCTCCGGCAACTTTAGCCACTTCAAACAAGAAGTTACGAATAACTTTGGTTCCTTCGGGAGTATTTACGACTTCGGGGTGGAATTGCACGGCATACAAGCCAAGCTCTGGATTTTCCATAGCGGCACAAGGACAAGAAGGCGTTGTGGCAATAACCGTAAATCCTTCCGGCAATTCTTTGATATAGTCGGTATGGCTCATCCAACAGGAAGTTTTTTCGGGAATGTCTTTGAAAAGCAACGAAGGGGAAAGCGAAAGCTCTGCATTTCCGTATTCTCTTAAGCCGGCTTTATCGACCAACCCGCCCATAGTCTGCGCCATAAGCTGAGCGCCATAACATATACCCAAAACCGGAATGCCGGAGGTGAATATGCTTTTGGAGCATCTGGGAGCGCCTTCTTCATAAACGCTTGCGGGGCCTCCGGTCAGAATTATAGCTTTATAGGAGTTTTTTTGTATAGCCTCTTCGGCTTTTTCAAACGGTACGACTTCACAATATACATTGCACTCACGAACTCTTCGGGCGATTAACTGGTTATATTGGCCGCCGAAGTCAATCACCAATACCGTTTCTTTATTCATGTTAAGTAAGCTCCGTTAAAACGATTATAAAACAAGATGCTATAATCTTGCATGCTAACGAAGCTCCGTCAAGGGAATAAGTCAGGATTTTCTGCGCCGAAGGGCAAAGATTTTTTCCGTTTTGCAAAGCATTTTGCCGTCCGCTTAAAAGTAGGCGTATGGAGCAATAAAAAAGCCCGCATAAAAGCGGGCTTTTGTTGGTATTTTAAATATATTTTAATAACGATAAGCGTCTGATTTAAAAGGTCCGTCAACGGAAGCCAAACCGATATATTTAGCTTGCTTTTCCGTTAATTTATCAAGCTCGATTCCCAAGTGCGGGCAATGAAGGCGGGCAACTTCTTCATCAAGCTCTTTCGGAATGGTATAGACTTTTCCTCGTTCGTATTTATTCGTATCACGATTTTTCCACAGCTCTATCTGAGCAATCGTTTGGTTTGTAAAGGACATCGACATAACGAACGGAGGGTGTCCGGCTGCACAGCCCAGATTTACCAAGCGTCCTTCCGCAAGCAAGATTATGACTTTGCCGTTGGCAAGCTCTAATTTGTGAACTTGAGGCTTGATTTCCGTCCATTTAGCATTTTCCCGCAACCAAGCCGTATCAATTTCATTGTCGAAGTGGCCGATGTTGCAAAGGATTACGCCGCTTTTAACGTTTGGCAGTACTCCTGGGTGAACAACATCACAGTTTCCGGTGGTCGTAACGATAATATCGGCTTTATCAATAATATTTTCCAACTTTTTAACCGCAAAACCGGACATAGAAGCTTGAATGGCGCAAATCGGGTCAACTTCGGTAACATATACCTGCGCACCCATTCCCTTGAAGGATTGAGCGCAGCCTTTTCCTACATCACCGTATCCGCATACGACAGCGATTTTTCCGGCTACCATAGTGTTGGTTGCCCGCATAATTCCGTCCAACATAGATTCCCGACAGCCATAGATGTTATCAAACTTTGACTTTGTAACGGCATCATTAACGTTTATCGCCGGCATCAAAAGCTTTCCTTCTTTTGCCATTTCTAACAAGCGGTGTACACCGGTTGTTGTTTCTTCGGACACGCCGATGATTTCTTTGGCTTTTTCGGGATATTTTTCGTTTACATAAGCCGTCAGGTCTCCGCCGTCGTCCAACAATAGGTTAGGGAACCATTCACCGTCTTCTGTCCACAAAGTTTTTTCGATACACCACCAATATTCTTCTTGGGTCATTCCTTTCCAAGCAAATACCGGTATACCTTTTTTGACCATAGCGGCGGCAGAGGAATCACTGGTTGAAAAGATATTGCAGGAACTCCAACGGATTTCTGCGCCCAAGTCAACCAAAGCGTCCATAAGTCCGCAAGTTTTGATATTCATATGCAGACAGCCGGTAATTCTTGCTCCTTTTAATGGCAATTCACCTTTTGCGCGGTATTGGCGCACCAGTTCGGTAAGTCCTGCCATTTCGGATTCGCAGAGTTCAATTTCCCGCAAACCCATGTCTGCCAAAGACATATCTTTAACTTTATAATCCATTTTATCCTCCCCTGATTGTTAAGTTAAACTGGGCGGAATCTAAAAAAGAGGTTGGTTCCTGTCAAGGTATTCTTTCCCTTCCTATGAAGTGAGCGAGCATAGCCCCAAAATACTTGACAAAACAGGCAAAAAGGTTTAAAAGCTACCCATATTTATATGCTCGGAAGTTATTGTCAGCAAAGGATAAGGGCTATGAAAAGACGTAATAACACCAAAAGCAATCAGCGAAAGACCTCAAATCCCAAAGGTGGCAAAATTCGTAAAGGCGGCAAACCGATACCGTCCGTTTCTGCTCCTAAAAAAGAAGATTTTTCCACTGTTTCTCCGTTTAATTTTGAAGCCGCCGCACCAAAGAAAGAGCCGCCAAAGCCTTCCGGATTTAAAAGCAGTTCCTATGCCCAGAATAAACCTTCTCAGCAAAAGTATCTTGGCAAGCCGGACATCCTTCCGAACGATGATTTATATCTCTTATTAAAGAATGCGAAAACAAAGTTACAAACAGACTTATCTCCCATTCCGCCAAAGGATTGGAATCTTAAAGGTAACATTCAATTTTTAAGGATATTGCGAGCCTATCACCCCGCATCTATGGCAAGGAACGAAGTCATAGACGGCAAAGAAATACGCTATTTAACCGCCGAAATTATTATGGAGGTTTTGTTAAGAGCTCCTGACAACCGTTCTTTTATGGCTTGGGAAAAGATTGTAAGGTCAAAAATTATCAGATGCTGGATTAGTCCAGAAGAAGTAAGGATTTATCTTGATGCGCATGATAAAGGAAAGATTGTTTATACCGCGCCTTCTTTTGACATTTTGAATGCAGATTTAAGGCACGCTGCCACAACTTACTTTTTCTCCGGCAAGATAGATTATCAAAAATGGTATGACGTTACTTCGATTTTAGACGAAGACGGTAATATGCCGATTTTATTTTCTTTAAGCGAATTGTTGGCTATCAATAATTTTTCGGCACAGAATTATATCGACAGCGGTTTGGATTATCTTGTGTACAAGGATTGGGAGAATATTCCCTCTATTTTAAGTTATGCCGATAATTACGACAGTATAAAGGAATTGCTGGCAAACGGGGACAAAAACACCGCTCAAATGCTGATAAAGCACTGGTCGGAAAATAAAGATAAAAAGGAATTAGAGGTTTTGGCCTCCTTAATTCCGGAAAAGTTCAAAGATATTGATACTGCGGAAGTCCAACTTACCAAGAAACCTTTGCCGCTTTCCGAAATGCCGGAGACCAAAGAAAAAGCACCGGAAACCAAAAAACACGTAATTAAAAAGCCAAAAGCAAACCAACCTCAGCCTAAAAAACGTATCGGTAAAAATAGACTTTTCTTTACGGACTTTTTGGGGAATATACCTGACTTTAAAAATATGTCTGTGCGGAATGGAGATATTGTTTTAGGCATGAAAGAGCTTGTTCCCCCTTTATCGGAAATCACCAAAGAACACAATCCGGAAGCATTAAGGTGTTTTTTCGCCGAAGTTCGTGCATCACATCAAATATTGCTTGCGCCGTGGATTACCTCGGCTTGGGATAAGCTTGTTTTTGAAAATGCCGAAGAAGGATTGGCAGAACTTACCATGCTTAATCGCATTTCCTCGGACTTCTTTTTCAAATACAGCAAGACTTTTACTACTTATCTTAAAATAAACAATATAAATGTTTCTGATATTGCAAATAAACTTAACGAATATCTAAAACAAACATCAGAAGACAAAAATAAAGAAAGATATAATACAATATCAATATTAAGTAATTCATGCTCTGCAAATCATCCAAAGCTTTATAGCCCGCTTGATTTTATTGCCAGACCATATTTACTTTTTGGTGCAAACAAGGAAAGTTTATTTATCAGTGCGGCGACAAGCTGTTTTATGCCTTCTGTACTTTCTTTCCCCAACGATGAAAATCTGAGTGTGGTTTTGCAAGCATCATCTGCGATAGAGAACAATCTTTATATTCATTGGAATACTTTGGCATTTAACCATATTACTTCGGGTGATAAGGATTTAATCAGCCTTGGTATAAAGGAAACCGAAGCTTTATTTGCCATGAATGAACCGCTTTCCCATAAAACGCTTGGCTTTTTGTTCAAAATTGCCCCGTTTGTTCCCATGGAAAATCAAGAAGCCGTATGCCGTTATTTGGAAGAAAACGGCTCAGATAATATATTGCCGTTTTACATTCATGCTTTTGTTTTCGGGCGTTTTCAAAAGAGCATAGCCTTTAATTCCAAAGGCAGACAGAGCCTTCCTTTTGATGCGATTGCTTTTTATAACAAAAATAAAAAGAAAAATACTAAAAGGGGCAGGCCTTCCACAAAAAATGCGGTGTCGGCTGCTGATACCGTTTCGGTTCAGACTTCCGCAGAGCCAAAATCAGTTCCGACTCCCGTGGCGACAGAAAAGGTAACCCAAAGCGTACCTACACCCAAGCCCAAACCAGCACCAAAGCCCAAAGCGGAACCAAAGCATAAAGCCGTACCAAAACCCAAAGCAGAACCAAAGCCAAAAAACAAGGTAAACACAGTCAAGCTAAAGTCTGCTTCTGTTCCGGTTGTTATCGACGCCGAAGCAGCAGGTGTAAAGCTAACCGTAAAAGATTCCGGTTTGTTTGCAGAACTTATTGAAAGGCTATATCTATCTACACGGTCAGATATAGATATCAGGGAAGATAATCTGGCGTTTTTAAAACGCAATTTCTCCACTGCTTTAGCAATAATAGCCGACAAACCTATCAGTAAAAATATCACGACAAAGAAAGTTGTTGGCGGCACTTCTCTCGCTCCTGTTCAAAAACGCCATCCTAACAGCAAGCACAATATGCCGAAGAGTGCTTATAATAGTGCTTTATTTTATACGGATTTCTTGGGCTATCCCAAATCCTTTGCTGCGTTTGCGGAGCAAGCTTCTGACCGCCTTGCGATATGCAGTGAGCTTGTGCCGGATTTAAAAGAGTTTTATTCCCAAAAAGATGAACTTATTGATTTGTTTAACTATAGCAACAATCAAACATACAGCTTTTTGCTTTTGCCTCACCTAAACAGGGCTTTGCATAAAGTCATATCCGGAGACATTAACGAAGGTATTAAGGAGCTTGGCATTTTAACCGCCGCTGACACTAATTTTGTGCAAAAGTATGTTATCCGGACGTTAAGGCAATTACCAAAGACCGACGAGGAAAAACGTATTTTGCTGAAGCGTTTGGCAGAGGTAAAAGGCAAAGACAATCTAACCGACCAAGAAAAAACCGCTTGGCAGTTTTGTAAGGACGGAGTAGATCTTCGCCCCGGCATAGCGCAGAAGTTCTTGCTTGCAGAGTATCTTGGCAAAGAAAGAGCCTTTATGATGTTAGAGGAAGAAGACCGTCAGGACATTGTTAATCGTATAGGTATGCACCCGTCTATGGCGGATATAAACATAGATTGTATCAAAATGTGTGATTTCCTTGACGAAGCGCAAGAGGCAGGGGAAAAGCTTTTAACCCATTGGCACGCCGAAGCTGTCGGAGACATCATTTCCGGCGACATTAAATCCGGCGTAACTAAGTCTCGAGAGTTAATGAATATAGACTCTGAGTTTTATCGTAACACTCTTCCGATTTTACTTCGGGTGGCTTTGCGCAAAGACGACATTGGCGAAGAAATAATGGCGTATATTGAAAAACATCCGGACAGCATAGATATTCTGGAAGAGTATAAAACCGAGATAACCTATAAGCAGCAAAGCTTAAAGGCAAAAATGTCCGGAGCCGTCCCTGCCGCTCTTAAACAGAGTACGGGTATAGACTTGGACGTTTCTCCGGCGTTAAAAGAAAGACTCGCCGATACCCAAACCCCAGACAACGGGAAAATCGCTATGGACATTTCCCCTTGCCGTGAAGGTTTTGGTAAAGAACGGGAATAAAGTAACCGGCTTTAAAAACTTATGCGAAATATTCCCGAATATAATTCGGCAAATCCGTAAGGTTTACTCTGGTTTGTTTCATGGTATCTCTGTCACGGATAGTAACGCTTGCCGGCTCTTGTTCAATAGAGTCAAAATCAACCGTTATGCATATCGGCGTACCGACTTCGTCATGCCGACGATAAGCCTTACCGATATTTCCGCTGTCTTCCAAAGCTACTCTGCCTATGCCGAGCTTTAACAAGTCGGTTTTAATTTTATGAGCCATGTTCATAATA
>JAFWAG010000067.1 GCA_017507765.1 Alphaproteobacteria bacterium
AACAACTTTAAGCATCAATCCCCCCTTTCATGGGGAGTTTTAATTTATGTCTTTCTCGTGCCGGAGGCGAACTAGACTCCTGTTGGGAGTGCTAAGCAAAGCCGCCAATTACTTGGCGGGTTTGTCTGCAAACTCTTGGCTATCTTAGCGAAAAAACAAATAAGCGGCAGCGTTTTGCTTTTTGAGCTTTAGATACCCAAGTGGAAGACTGCCTAAACAACTTTAAGCATCAATCCCCCCTTTCATGGGGAGTTTTAATTTATGGCTTTCTCATGCCGGAGGCGAACTAGACTCCCCCTCCCTTCTCTCTTTACTTTCTCCCGACATATTCCTAGGATAAAAGAGTTTAAAAACGGACGAGAGTCCTTAACTTTAACTTTTTCTCACGAGGTTATCTTATGAATACGGGCGCTTATGTTACTTTAATCGCAGACTACGGCGGACGCTCCGGCAGCACGGATCTTGCCTTTGCCGAAGTATGTCAAAAGCTATATGAAAAGATTGGCGATATCCGCCACATGGACACATTATCCGTCAGTGCTTTCAACACCGTAGAAACCGGTTTTGTTGTTGCGGAGCTTGCGGTTAATTCCAAGCTTAAAAATCATATTATTTATCACAACACAGCGCCTCGCAAAGACGACATCAACCCTCGGGCAGACAATGCCGGAGAGTTCCTCGCTTACTGCCGCCTTCCGAACGGAGTAAATGTTATCGGCGTTTATTCTGGTTACAGCTTTTCTTTTGTTAAGGACTTTGCACCGATTTACAAAGTCAAATGCGAAGCCAAAGGTTCACAGTTCCGTTCCCGAGACGTATTTCCGGAAATGGTTGCCAGCCTTGCCGCTTACAATCCGGATTCCGGCAAACCTTGGGAGTTCCAAGGGGATAAGATTGAAAACGTTCCCGATATGCCGAAAAACATTGTTTTATTTTCGGACGGTTACGGCAACATCAAAACCAACATTGTCCTGACCAATTCCGAAGAAGCCCAAACCAAGCTTCATGTTCAGATTTCGGACTCCACGACGATTGTTAATCAGGGCGCAGGCATATTCAGCGTCCCTGACGGAGAATATGTACTGGCAAAAGGTTCTTCCGGTTGGATTTTACCCAACGGAGAAAAGAAATCTTTTTATGAGATTTCTCGCCGTGGAGGCAACGCTTCCGGTCACTTCAGCCACCCGAAACCGGGTTCAAAAATCATCATCAAAGAATTAAAAGAACAATAGCCTGATTAAATTAGGACTTAAGTGAAAGCTCTCCCATACTTGTATGCGGAGAGTTTTCTTTTCCTCTTCATTCCTTACGAAAGTTTTATGGGCATAATGACAAAATCATGATATAAATACATATCTGCAATCAGATAAGGGATAGTTATGCGTACGCTTTTGCTTAGTTTTATTTTAAGTATCAGCATAGTGTTTCCGGTTTTAGCGGCGAACTATAGCACGCTTGACAACCGTGCATTACGCACTCCGGTGGAGAAAGAGACTGACATTCAAACTTTAGTCGACTATCTCACTTCCGGCTTAACCGATGCCGAGGAAAAGGCAAGAGTAATTGCCGCATGGATTGCCTATCGGGTTGATTTTGATACCTACAAGCAAGAAAAGTACGAAGACAGCACCGAAAGCAACAAAAGAGACTTTGCCATTCCCGACAGTGGAGACCCTTTCTTCACCCGCAAAGGAACCAGTAAGGACTTTGCCGATTTATTTCAACGCATGGCTGAAATCGCCGGCTTACAAGTTGCCACCATTGAAGGCTACACGAACTCTAACTATCGAGACAGAGCCAGCTCATTATGGTATTGGAACGCCGTTGTTGCGGACAACAAATGGAATCTTTTGGACATCAGCAAAGCTGCCCCCAGAAGCAACCTTGATCAAGACAGCCGAAGCAATCGTAGCTATGCACGGGATATCCAAAGACGTCTTGACAATCCGGAATCACTAAACCGAAAAATCCGCAAAGAATCCCGCCGAACCAAAGTTTTCCAAGAAGATGACAAATGGTTTTTTGTCAAGCCGAAAGATATGATAGAAACCCATTTTCCCCGCAATCCCGATTGGCAGCTTCTTAATCCACCGGTACGTTCTAGCCGCTTTTTCAAATAAGCAACGAAAGAAAGGAGACAGCCATGAAAACACTTAATGCTTTTTCTCCTTTGGACGGAACTTTGCTTAAAGAATATCCCATTGCCTCCATAGGCGAAATGGAAGCCGCCCTTTTGCGAGCCAAAGAAACTTTCCGCATTTTCAGCGAAACCGACACTGGCAAAAGAATCCGGCTTTTAAAAAGCCTTAGAAGCGTTATTATCGCCGAAACGGACAACATTGTCGCAACTATCTGCAAGACCACCGGCAAAGTAAAATCCGAAGCTTTAATGACCGAAGTTTTTCCGGTCTTAGCCACCCTCAAATACTATGAAAAGCATTTAAAAAAGTTTTTAAAACCTCGCAAAGTACCGGTACCGTTTGCTTTTATGGGCATTAAAGCCGGCGTATCTTTACGTCCAAGCGGCATAGCTTTAATTATTTCCCCTTGGAACTTTCCGTTTCAGCTTGCCATGATTCCGATTATCAGCGCAATTGCAGCCGGCAATTCTGTGCTTTTAAAGCCTTCGGAATACGCCCTTCCGGTTGGCGAATTGATAGCCAATCTTTGCCAAAGCGCAGGCTTCCCTTCATTCTTAGTACAAACTATTTACGGGGACGGCAATACCGGCGCAGAGTTAATAGCCCTCCATCCGGACAGGATTTTATTTACCGGCAGCACCAAAGTCGGCAAAAAAATTATGCAACAAGCCGCCGAACTTACCATTCCGGTTTTACTGGAACTTGGGGGCAAATCTCCGATGATTGTTTTTGCCGATGCTGATTTTGACCGAGCGGTAAACGGTATGGTTTTCAGTGCTTTTTGCAATTCCGGACAAGTATGCGTAGCCACTTCACGAGCCTATGTAGAAGAAAGCATTTACGAGCGTTTTACCGCCGCCGTAGCCGAAAAGACCAAACAGCTTACCCAAGGAAAAATCACCGAAGACGACCTTGGCTTTTTGGTTTTACCTTCACGAGCCGAAGCCTTAAACGGACTGATAAAAGAAGCGGTAAGCAAAGGAGCAAAAGTCTTATGCGGCAGTCTGTCCGGCAAGTATTTCACTCCGGTAGTGCTTGCTAATGTCAATGAACATATGGCAGTTATGAAAGAAGAAATCTTTGGCCCTGTATTACCGATAATGTCTTTTGGCTCTGCCGCCGAAGCCGTCCGTCTGGCAAACGACTCGCCTTACGGATTAAGTGCCGGCGTTTGGACTTCGGATAAAAAGAAAGCCAAAGACATTGCCTCTAAATTACAAGCCGGAAATATAAATATAAACGACGCACTTATCAGTGTCGGCATACCTTCGCTTCCTTTTGGCGGCACGAAGGAAAGCGGCATTGGCCGTTACCACGGTTTTTCCGGCATAGAGTTCTTCAGCGACATTGTCAGCATTGCTCAATCAAGCGGACGCCACCCGTCTTCTACGGCTTGGTTCCCCTATGGCGCAAAACTTTATCCCGATTTCAAGCAAACTTTACGGCTTTTGTACGGGCGCGGCCACTTCTTCAAAGCTTTGCGGAGTGCTTTCCGGCTGTGGCTCCGCAACTTCAGGCGGTAACGGCAAATCTGGATTTACAGCCTCAGGATTTACCTTGTCCTGATTTAGCGTATCCTGATTTTCATCTTCCGGAACGATAGCAGTTTCCGGTTTTGCTTCCACCTCAAGCGGAAGGGTGGTTGCATCAATTTCCGCCGGAGCAGTTTCTTTCTTGGCAATTGGCTCCTGCGAAAGATTCTTTTGCAGCTTTCCTTCTACATAAGCAGAGGATTGCATATTCTTCCGGCAAAAGCTCTGCTCTTGGTTCAATATATCGGATTTAAGTCCGGCACAGTCGGCAATAGAAGTAAACAGCGAAGTATAATCAAAAGCCTTCTCGGCATTTGCTCGGATAATATCCTTAATCCGCAAATCGTTTTCCAATTTTGGAGAAACCCATACCGCCAAAGCAGGCAAGCGAACTTCCTCACGCTCTGCGGCTTCACCGTTATGACCGTACAAACCACCCTCTCCCAACATTTCCCCGTGGTTTGCGGCAAAGATAAGCAAAGCCGGCCGCTCCTTTAATTTTTCCACCACACCGGCAAGGAAGAAGTCCGTTTCTTTCATGGCATTGTCATAAGTATTCACCACCGCTTCCGCACTATAGCAAGAAGTCGGCTCTTTCTGACATACCGGCTTAAACTCCTCTTTATCTGCCGGATAGCGTTCATAGTACGGAGCCATAGCACCTTTAATGCGTAAAACTATAAACTTACGAGGGTTGGCATCAGCCAAAGCCTTTTCCAACATTGGCAAAAGCTGAGTATCAAAACCATTGCCGATGACACTAAAAAATGATTTATCGGCTTCCATAGCCAAAGAACTTAAATGAGCATTATCTTTTGCCACCGAAAGCGGATAAGAGCTAAGCCAAGCCGTTGAAAATCCCGCCGATTTAAACAAAGACAGCAAAGATTTATTCTGTGACAAGCGGAAAGTTTTCATCGCTTCGGGAGTATTTACTTCCAAACTTCCTTCGGGATTTTTGGTAAACATACACAAAAGCGAAGAAGTATCCGTATAATCACAGGAATAAGCCTTTGAAAAGCTTATAAAATCATACTCTTTCATATATGGAGTTGTCGGTTTTGCATAACCGTTAATGCTTAAATTATTCTTGCGCACGGAATCCGGCACAACCAACACCACTTCAATATTATCCAAGGAATTAAGAGGTTTAACGGTAACCACATCATTTTTCAGACGATTCATATTTTCCAAAGATACAAAGCCGTTTTGCACGGTCTGATAATTTGCGGGGATTTTCCCAACGGTAGTTTTTTGCCATGGGAACACCAAAACCAACAAAGCAACGGCACTCAAAGCCAGCAACATTCTTTTCCAAGCCTTAAAGCGGCGAGCGAACAAGAAATAAATCAAGCCGATAAGGACTGCCGCTCCAAGATAAGACAAAGCTTCTTGTAAATACGCAAAATTAAAGAAGTCATAATTACCGCTTATCGTACTTTTCAAAGCGGAAGCCAAAGAATCTGCACTTTCAATATTTACATCATTGGCAATAACCGCCGAATGTAAAAGCTTTAAAAACAAGAACCAAGCGACCGTAAAAATCATGAAAATATAACGATTTACCGAGGCCACACAGAACAAAATCCAATAAAAAGCAATTGCCGTAATAAACCCAAGGCTAAACAGCGTCCCTACGGTACCGAACAAAGAATAATCAAAAACATACGCTGTAATCACCGCAACCGTGGTAATAAAGAAAAGATAAAAAACTCCGGCATAATGATGCTTTAAGAACGATGCAATTTTCATATAAGACCTCTTTTAAACAAGCAAAATCCCAAAATATCCATTTTCAAAGAATCAACAAAAACAACAATATAGCCAAACAGAAAACTTCAAAGCAAATATTAAGTTTTTATTACTTCCTTTTATTTCTATTTTTTAACTATCCGGCATATTAACGGCACGAACTTCCGTTACTTCCGGCACGAAATAAGAAACCAGCTGAGCAATCCCGTTTTCCATGGTTTCTCTGGCATGAGGACACCCGTCGCAAGCTCCGCACAGCTCGACTTCCAACACTCCGTCATCATAACCGACAAACTTCACATCACCGCCGTGTTCCTGCAAAGCCGGCCGAATACGTTCTTCGAGCAAGACTTGTACAGTTTCAATAACCTCTTGATTTTCTTTGATTTTATCGCTCATTTGTCGTCTTCCTTTCCGCCTTTTAATTTCAAGTCTGATATTTTAAATGCTCTGGTAATCAGAGCCAAGATAGAAAAAATAATTATTCCCACAGTTACCAAAACGCTCAAAACCGTTATTTTCAGCCAAGCTCCCTGATGCAACCAATCGCCGACATATATATCCGTTCCGTAAAGAGCAAGCTGTAAAAGCCACGCCATTAAAAGTGCCGATACCAATATCTTTGGCACTCTTCTTTTGAAGTGTTTGTCCGTATGTAAAAATCCCCGCCGTTTCAGCATAAAGAAATACTGCCCAAGGTTAATCCAAGCGGTAATACTTGTCGCCAAAGCAATTCCGACATGGCCATATTCCTGCATCAAGGTATAGCACAGGAAAGCATTAAGGATTAAAGCAATTGCCGCCACTCGTACCGGCGAAGAAGTATCTCCACGGGAATAAAAAGCCGGAAGCAGGGTTTTGCTGACCACATACGCCGGCAATCCAACGGCAAAGGCCGACAAAGCCGCGGCGGTTTTTTCGGTTTCCACCGAAGTAAAAGCACCATATTCAAACAAAGCGGCAATTATCGGCACATCAAGAATTGCTAGGCCAAGAGCTGCCGGCACGGAAGAAAGCAAAGCCACTTCCAAGGCTCGGCTCATACTTTCTTTTTCTCCTTCAAGGTTACCTTTTTTTATCTGACGGGTCAATAAAGGCAACAAAGCCGTACCGATAGCCGCCCCCAAAATCCCAACCGGCAATTGGAACATTCGGTTTGCATAATAGATAAAGGACACCGAACCGGTTGCCAAAAACGACACAAAGAACATATCAATGACCAGATTGATTTGATAAATACCTGACCCCACGACTCCGGGCAGGATTCTTTTAAGCAGTAAAACAGCCTCCTCCGAAGCCCGAAAAAGAACTTTAAACGGAGCCACCAATCGCATCAGCATACCTTCTTTGCGCAAATGCCAAGCAAGGAACAGGAACTGAATCACACCGGATATTGTTACGCCCCACGCCAAAGCAAAAGCCGGCCCGTCGGTATAAGGAGTTAAGACAAACAGCGAAGCAATCATCGTCAGATTAAGGATTGTGGAGGTAAAAGCCGGAGCAGCAAACTTTCCACAGGTATTTAATATTCCACCCTGCATAGAATTAAGCGATACCAATAAAAGGAAAGGAAAAGTTATCCGGCACAATTCTGCGGTCAAAGCAACTTTCCCCGGCGTTTCAATAAATCCCGGAGCCACGACCATAACGGCATAGGGCATAATTATTTCCATCAGAGCAACGAACAAAGCCACGATATACAGCAAAGCCGAAAACGTTTCTCTGGCGAACATCTTTGCCTTCTCTCTGCCGTTAAGCTCCATTTGCTCAGCGAACAACGGCACAAATGCAGAGTTAAAAGCCCCCTCTGCAAACAAGCTGCGAAAAAGATTCGGCAGTTTCAAAGCCACAAAGAAAGCGTCTGCGATTAAAGAAGCGCCAAGGAATCTTGCGATTAAAACATCACGGATAAAGCCGGTAATCCGGCTTATCATTGTAAAGCCGCCAACCGTAGCAATAGAGCGGATTAAATACATAAAAGGCGTTCCTTTTTAATCAAAATCTAAAACTTTATACAACTCTGCCGTAACTTCTTCCAGCCGTTTTTCACTGTTTATTTTTCCGCCGCCGATTTCTTCGACATAAAAAGCATCAACGACTCGGTTACCGTAAGTAGTTATATAAGCAGAAACAATATTTAAGTTTAATTCTGTAAGCTTACTGGCAATAAAATATAAAAATCCTCGTCTATCCAAACAATTTATATCAATCACCGAATAACGAACCGAAGCTTTATTATCAATCAGCACTCTTTTTTCCAATACGGAAGCGGCTTTTTTCTTATCAGCCTGAATATTTTTAATTTCTTCGGCGATATTGACTCTGTCGTTCAAAGCATTTTCAACATTTTTCTTTAACTTTTTAATTTTATCGGCATCAGCAAAGAGTTTAGGCTTTTGCTCTCTCTGATAACGTCCTGGGATTTCTTGTATTAAAAAGACATCGACAGCTTCTTTTTCCGGCGCTGTTACAATTCTTGCCGAGATAATTGAAGCACCGGAAAGTGCCATTGCTCCCACTATTTTTGCCGCCAACCCTGGAGCATCTTTGGCATACATAACCACTTTTGAAGCCGCAATATCCGGCATATCGGTAATTTGTATACTGAAGTTTTTTTGTTCTTTTTCTGCCAACTTTTTCATTTGGCGCAATATTTCGGCGGTATCTTCTAACGCAGGCAAAGCCCCGCCTTGTAACAACAATTTTGTTTTACGGTACAAATCTTCCAACAACGAAGCTTTCCAACCTGTCCATACATTGGGAGCCACCGCCATTAAATCCGCCGCCGACAATAAAAGCAAAGCATTAAGGCGCATAACCGTTCCGCATTTTGCGGCAAAATCTTCAATTGTTTCCTTTGCGCTTAAATCCCGATGAAAAGCGGTATTATTCATAATTAAATGATTTCGGACTAACCAGACCAAGTCTTCGCTTTCCGTTTCCGACAAAGCAAAAGTTTTTGCAAGCTCCATACTAATTTGCGCTCCGGTTTCTGCGTGTCCCAGAAAACCGTTTTTACCGATATCATGGAAAAGCGCCGCCAAACATAGCGTTTGCCAATCGTTTATTTCTTCAGCCGTCTCCCGCAAAAACAGCGGATATTTTTCGTCTTTATGGCGGAAGTAATTAAGGAAACCAAGAGTTTTCAAAGAATGTTCATCAACCGTATATATATGATAAATATCTCTTTGCGGCCGAGCATTTATCCCCAAGAACTCCGACAATATCCTCGCCAACATACCGCTTTCATTTATGATTCTTAAAATATATTCAGGATTATTTTCACCGGTAATTATTGCTTTTAATATCTCTACCGCTTCATTATTTTTGCGCAAGCGAATAGCTTTCCCTGCCATAGCGGATATTTGCTTTAACGCCGCCGGAGGCAAGACTTTCCCCTTTTCCAGAGCATTTTTTAAAAACTTCAAAGCCTCCATTGGCTCGGAAAAATCGGGCATATCCACGGTTTTTTCCATACTTGCCAATAAAGAAGCCGTCAAATACCTTATCTCTCTGGTAATCAAATAATAATGTTTCATCAGGCGGTCTTCGGCACTTGCTCCCGGGTGTGGAGCATACCCCATCAAAGGAGCAATCTTTTGTTGATACGCAAAAGACATAATTTCTTCCGCCCGTCCGGCGACAAAATGCAGGAAAGCCCGTGCGGTTAATAAAAATATTTTTGCTTTTTGCAATCTTTGGGCATCACTTACGGCAAATCCGGAACTGAGCGGGAAAGGCTCATCTTTCGGCCAATTCAAAGCAAACCGACCAATCCATTCCAACATATTTAAATCTCTTAACCCGCCGCAGCCTTCTTTTAAATTAGGCTCCAATAAATAGCGTGCATGCCCCATATCCTCATGGCGTTTTCTTTGCTCTGCCAATTTTTCTTCTTTAAAAGTGGCTGCTTTTGAGCTTTGGCGCACCTTTTGATACATATCGGCAAAATCTTGATAAAGTTCTGCATCTCCGGCCAAGAATCTTGCATTTATCAAGGTTGTCATGACCGTAATATCAGCCATGGCATCACTTATGGTTTCCTCCGGCGTTTCCACACTGTAACTTACTTTAAAGCCCATATCCCACAAACGATACAAAAGGCTTAAAACTTTCTCATCTTTTGTGGCGGAAACCAAAAACCATAAATCTATATCCGAAAAAGGCATCAACTCACGCCGCCCGTAACCGCCCACGGCAAGCAAAGCCACCCCTTCCGGCAAAGAAAGGTCACTAAGCAGATTATGGATAAGCTCGTCCGTAATCTGCGACAAATTATGGGCAAGCTCTAATCCGTCCATACGACCTTTAAAAAAATCTTCTTCCAGATTTTTTCTTTTCAGTTGATAGATATTTTCCGCTTCGCCTGCCTCAGGTTTCATCTTTAACCATCTGTACCAGCTGATAAATTATATCCAACGCTTCTCTGGGAGACAGCGCATCGGGATTGATTTCCCGCACTGCTTTCTGTACGGAAGATTCTTCTTTTACATATTCTTCTTCGGCTTTCATTTCCTGTTCAAAAGCAGCGAACAAAGGCAAATCTCCGGCCAGTTTTTCGGCTTGATTATTTTTGGTTTCCAGTTCTTCCAAAACTTTTTTTGCCCGTTTAATAACCGGAGCCGGCAAACCGGCAAGCTTTGCCACATGGATTCCGTAAGAACGATCGGCGCAGCCGTCTCCTACTTCGTGCAAAAAGACGACATTATCCTGCCATTCTTTGGTTTTCATGGTATGCAAAGACAAGCGGCTAAGGCGTTCAGCCAAAACGGTAAGTTCGTGATAATGAGTAGCGAACAAAGCCCGACATTTATTTTTCTCATGCAAAGACTCGGCCACCGCCCAAGCAATAGCCAAGCCGTCAAAGGTTGCCGTTCCTCGTCCAATCTCATCTAAGATAACAAAAGACCGTTCCGTAGAGCGGTTAAGAATAGCTGCCGTTTCTACCATTTCCACCATAAAGGTAGAACGTCCTCGTGCCAAATCATCGGAAGCACCCACCCGACTGAAAATCTTATCCACCACACCGATTTTTGCAAACTCTGCCGGCACAAAAGACCCCATTTGCGCCATAATGGCAATCAAAGCATTCTGGCGTAAAAATGTACTTTTACCTGCCATATTCGGACCGGTAATCAACCAAAGGCGGCTTTTTTCCTCGTCCATTTCGCAGTCATTTGCCACGAACGCAGTTTCTCTTGCTTCCGTCAAAGCGTCTTCCACCACGGGGTGGCGTCCTTTTTTAATCACAAAAGCCAAAGAATTATCAATAACCGGACGGATATAGTTTTTTTCTTGGGCAAGCAAAGCCAAAGCCGCCTCGACATCAAGCACGGCAAAAACCCTTCCGGCTTTGCTTATTTCTTCCGCCCGAACCATAACTTCCTTCACCAGTTCTTCAAACATGGCGAGTTCCTAAGCCACGGCTTTTTCCGCCGCCCCACGGATTTTTTCTTCCAGCGAAGAAAGCTCAACCGTTGTAAAGCGAGCTGTATTTGCCAATGTCTGCCGATGAATAAAGGTTGTTTTTCCTTTTGCTTCGGATTCCAAAAGTGCTTGTCCGTGCTTTGCCGTTACTTCGACATAATAGCCAAGAACATTGTTATGACATATTTTCAAAGAAGAAACTTCCGTTTCCTGACTATACTTATTCTGCAATCCGGCAATCAAACGGCGGCTTTCGTCTCGCAAAGTGCGCAGTTCATCAAGTTCCGGATTATATCCGGCGGCAATAAATCCTCCGTCTCTGATAAACAATGGCAAATCTTTTCCCAAGGCTCTTTCCAGTAAATCAACCAAGTGGGTATGCACGCCCATCATTTGCAACGTTTTATCCAAAGTCTCCGGCAGAATGGTTCCGTTTTGATAGAACAAAGCCGAAAAAGCCGGAATCTTTGCCAGCGTATCCCGCACGGCAGAAAGATCTCTTGGCCCCCCACGCCTTAAAGACAAACGGGATAACGAACGCTCTACATCAGGTGAGGCGTGTAAAAGCTCACGCACCTTATCGCGAATATCCGGATTAGTCAGAAAGAAATCCACCATATCCAAACGGCGGTTAATCTCCTCGCTGTCCGTAAGCGGAGAAGCAAGCTGTTGCGCAAGCAATCTTGCCCCAGGACCGGTAACCGTTTTATCCATAATGTACAATAAAGAACTTCCTCTTTCTCCGGAAAGCGAAGCAAAAATCTCCAAACTCCGACGGGAAGAAGCATCAATTTCCATAACCGTTCCGTCAATAAGCTGCTTTGGCTTTTGCAATCTGGGCATCTGCCCTTTCTGGGTAAGTTCAATATAATCAATCAAAACGCCGGCAGCCGTAACCTCTGACTTAGAGAAATTGCCAAAAGCGTCCAAGGTTTGCACTTCAAACATATTTTCCAGTCTTTTGCGGGCATTATCGGCAGAAAACTTAACATTAGCCAGAACGGTCAAGCGGTCTTTAACTTCATTTAAATCTTCATAAAACCGAGGATTGGCAAGCATCTTATCCGATACAATAACTTCACTGGCATCAAGACGGGAAAACGCCGCACCTAAGAAAGCCGCAGGTATCGACTCGGTAGCAAACTCTCCGGTTGATACATCAACCCAAGCAATCCCGAGTTCCTGCCCGCCTTCACACACGACCAACAGATAATTATTCTTTCTTGCATCAAGAATAGAATCTTCGGTAATCGTTCCCGGAGTAATAATCCGGATAACCTCTCTTTGCACACAGGAAGAAGCCCCTCTTTTCTTTGCTTCGGCAGGGTCTTCCATCTGTTCGCAGATAGCAACTTTAAAACCTTTCCGGATAAGCCTTTGCAAATAAATATCATGAGCCGCCACGGGAACTCCGCACATCGGAATATCTTTACCGCTGTCTTTGCCTCTTTTGGTCAAAGCAATATCCAAAGCCGCCGAAGCTTTGACTGCATCATCAAAAAACATCTCATAAAAGTCGCCCATACGATAAAACAGCAGATAATCTTTATGCTGTTCTTTAATCGCGAAATACTGTTTCATCATTGGGGTTGCAATTTTATTATCACTCATTTTCTTTTCGGTAATAATTTCATCATAAAATACTCTGTAAATATTGATAGAGAATAGCGAGGAAAGAATATCGTGCAAGAAGAAAAAGAGCTTAAAAAAGATAAAATCACTCTCTATCGTTTTACCGACAGGATTTTAATGATTAACCTGCCGACGGCAGTTTGTCTTTTACTTCTTGTGATTATTCGAGAATTAAATCCTTTGGCAGCAGTTATTACCTTTGGCACGGTAGTAATGATAAGCATTTTAATTATCATTCCGTTTATGGAGCAGTTACAATCTATTGCCGACTATTCCAAAGAGCTTTCCAAATCTATCAAAGAAGGCAAAGACATTCCGTTACTTCCGGACAAAGACTCTGACGATGAATATGCCCATATTATCGGCGCAATCAATCAGATACACAACGTTTGGACGAGCCAAACCGAAGAGATGAAAACCCGTTATTTATCAGACTCTGCGGTTTTGGACGTTCTTCCGGACCCGTTACTTTTACTTGATAAGGACGGTCATATTGTAGGCTCGAACCTAGCCTCCCGAGAATTATTCGGCAACAAAGTCCGCACCGAACCGTTAAAACGTTTCATCACCAACGAAAACGCTTTATCAGCCATTACGGAAGTCTTAAAAGGGGAAACGGATAAACAGTTCATTGAAATCACGGTAAGCGGAAAATCCGAAAAGATTCTCTCTTTAAAAATCGAACGTCTGCCTGCTTTGGCACACAGCGGAGCGATAGTTGTCTTAGTCTTTCATGACATCACCGAATCTCGCAAACTTGAACAGATGCAAGCCGACTTTGTTGCGAACGCCAGTCATGAGCTAAGAACTCCGTTATCCGTTATTTCCGGTTTTATCGAAACCTTGGAAGGCCCAGCCAAAAACGATGCCGAAGCCCACCGCAAGTTTTTAGCAATTATGAGCGAACAAGCCTCCCGTATGTCTCGTTTAATCGAAAATCTGCTTTCGCTTTCCCGCATTCAAATGCAAAGCACGCCTCCGGAAGGCCGTGTAGAAATCAAAGAACTTATTACCGGCATTGTCTTAGCCTTGGAAAATCGTTTGCAAGAAAACCGAATGAGAGTTGAAACTTTGTTACCGAACGTCCCTCCGGTATTGGGAGTAGCAAGCGAAATATCCCAAGTTTTTCAAAATCTTATCGACAATGCGATTAAATATGGCAAAAGCGATTCCGTTATCAAAATAACGTCCCGCCAAAGTGAAGATTTAACTTCTGGAAATACCATGGTTCATGTATCTGTCAACAATCAGGGAGACGTAATTCCTGCCGAGTTTATTCCTCGCATTTCCGAGCGTTTTTATCGTGTAGACAACGAAAAAACCCGCAATCGAAGCGGCAGCGGTCTTGGCCTTGCGATTGTCAGCCGGATTTTGGAACGCCACAAAGGCAGCATGAAAATTACCAGTTCAACGGCGGAAGGAACAACCTTCACGGTTTCTTTCCCGATTGCGCCCAAAGCTACATCTTCCGGTAAAAAGAAACGTTCAAGCAGCGTAAGTGCTAAATCATAAACATTTCCATTAACACTTCCGCCAGCTGTTCTGTCAGCGGCGCAGGCAGCAAGCCTACTTTTTTCAGCAAATCTTCCTTTAAAATCGGTTGGATTTTATCGGCAGCGACCTCGCCTTCCTTATTTTTAAAAACTATCGGCACCCGAAAAGGAAAATCGCTTTGCCCCAAAACAAGCGGAGCAATCAATACGGTATCCTGATAATCATGGATTTCTTCCGGCGAAACAATCACGGCGAAACGTTTTTTGTCATCAGGATTTTTTACTTCATACACACAAAAGCGTTCATATCTTACCATTCCCAACCTTCCTGCAAAGCTTCTTCGTTTTCCTCTATAGCTTCCCGCCAACCGTCTCTGGGAGCGCTGACCGGAGATATAACTATCGTCCCACGCTTTACTTCCATTTCAGCTTCATGACCGAAACCGCATTGTTCCAAAATTGCTTTGGGAATACGGATACCGCGCGAATTACCAATCTGCACTAAATTAACTCTCATCTTTTCCTCCGTGCCTAAGTTATTACTTTGTAGACACAAAAGCAGAAAAAAGCAAGCCTTTTAAAAAGCTTATTTTCCTAATCAAAATATTAAATTGGCTTTTTAAGGATTTTTTTGGTACAATCCCTACGATTATAAAAGACAAAAATAAAGTAAAAGAAAAAAGGTTTTCTTAAAATGACAACAAAAAACATAACCTGGGAAACAGTCCGGGACACTCTGAACAACGAAGTTTTACCACAGCTCATGCCGATTACCGACTGGGTACGGAAAAGAATACCCAACAACCAAGCCATTCAAGACAGCATCTGGGGACAAGTTTACCTTGCGCCTTGGGAAGTTGCCTTACTTGACACTCCGTTGATGCAAAGACTGCGGCAAATCCACCAGCTTGGACCGGCATTTTTTGTTTATCCTTCAGCCATTCACGACCGTTTCAGCCACTCTTTAGGAGTAGCGTTTCTGGCAGAAAGCTTGGTAACCAGTCTGCAAAACAAAATCCGATATAAGATTATCTCGCTTGCGCCGGAAGACGGAGAAGTCATAACCTTAAAAGACAGTTACACCATAAAGCTTGCGGGGCTTTTGCATGACATAGGTCATTGCCTGTTTTCGCACTGTAGCGAGTTTGTGTTCAAGCCTATCTGGGATAAAATCTATTACAGCGACTTTGCCGAGATTCTGCCGATGAAGCCGGCAACGCATGAGTTTACGGGCTATATGATTATCACCAGCGATTATTTCCGCAATTACTGGAAAACGATTATCAAGCCTATCTTCCTTGCCCACAACGTTGATGAAAAAGACATTCCCGACCTTGACGACATAGCCAAAGCGATTACGGGCAATTTCATTTCTCCGGAAAAGCGTTTTATCACGGAAATAATCAACGGCCCTTATGACGTTGATAAAATCGACTATATGCAAAGGGACAGCAAAACCGCCGGCATAGCGATTTCCTGTGATCCGGAAAGATACTTTTCCAAAATCATTCTGCACAAGCAAAAGAACAGTGAAAATCTGACCATTTGGCGCTTAGCCATGAAGCTTGAAGGCGTCCATGTTGCCGAACAAATGCTTATCAGCAAAATGATGTTATTTCCGTATATTTTCCAACACAACAAAGTCTTAGCTTCCGAGTTTTTAGTCTGCAACATTTTGGAAAAACTGGTTGAAGGAAAATCCACCAACACCATAAAGATAAAAAATCCGATAGAGCTTTTGCTTTACACTGACAATGATTTATTATGTTTTTCCTGCCACAGCAAAGACGAAGCATTAAATCGCCAGATACAATGCCTTCGGGAACGGATATTCCCCCGCATCGCCTTTGTTTTAAGCAAGAATGTCTGCCTTAACCAAAACAGCGCAGAGTTCAAGCGTAACTTTCCCAAAGTCCGGCAGTTTGCCAAGACCAGAGACAAGCGTTTTCGCCGCTATGTTGCGAATTATCTTTCCAAGCGTGCCGTTGAAGTCGGCTATTCGCCTATCAGCAAAGATGAAGTAGAGCTTTTCTTCAGCCGAGGGCGCAGTGTAATTGATAAAATGGGCAACGCTCCGGTTATCAACTACACCGAAAAAATGGAAAAGATAAAAGACCGTTGGTTGATGCGGAATTGGGACAGTTCTGCTTCCAGCGACAATGACATCATATACTTTTACGTTCCGGCTCCGTATATGCGGTTTGCCTTTGAAGTCATTGCCGATATGTTAAAAGAACGCTTCCATTTTGAACTGGACTTAGAAAAAGTTCGGGAAATTATCAAGCTTAAAAACAAGAAAATAAACTGATATCAAGGTACGGCAAGAAAGTCTAAAATCTCATCAACGTGTCCGTTCACTTTCACGTTGCGCCATTCCTTTTCGACTTTACCGTCCGGAGCAATTACGAACGTAGAGCGGATAATTCCCATATATTTTCTTCCGTACATAGACTTTTCGCCCCACACCCCAAAAGTTTCAGCCATACTGTGGTCAGTATCGGCAAGCAAAATAAAATTAAGACCGTGTTCTTGTTGGAACTTTTTATGACTGGAAATTGAATCCGGACTTACGCCTATTACCACGGCTTTAGCGGAAACTCTGTTCATATTGTTCCGGAAATCACAAGCTTCCTGAGTACAGCCGGAAGTATTATCTTTGGGATAGAAATACAAGACTACTCTTTGCCCTTTAAAATCGGCCAAAGAATATTCTTTTTCGTTTCCGTTTGCGCCTATTCCCGATAATTTTATCTTCGCAAAATCCATAACTATCCCCTTATTTAGCAAATCTAAGAAATAATTATAAACCTCTAAAGCACGGCTATCCAGCTATCATAAAGTTTGCGTTTAGTTTGCATTCAAAGTACGGGACAAAATCATATATACTCTGCCGATATCCGACCCGATTAAGATTGCCGTCATGATACCGCTTCGTTCATTGGCTTTAGCCCGCCCAAGAATAGTATCGAATTCTGCCAGATAACGGGTTACATATCCTCTAAACTCAGCATCTTTTTCAAACTTAGAGCGGATAGAAGCAACTTTTTGCTTATCCAAGGTTCTCGCCAAATAACGGGAGAAAGCAGATTTATCCCCTTCGTAATACTTCTTCCACAATTCTTCTTCCACGGCAGGTTGGAATATGCGGGTAATATCCACAGCAAACGACTGGAGGCGTTCAATAATAAATCCGGTATCTTTAATAAAGCGGTCGGTACTGGCATCGGATTGTTTTTTATCCAAGACCACAATCTGCTCTTCTGCCGATTTTGAAGCCGCATTCAAAGCATGGATTTGTTGCTTGATAGCTCCACCAAGCTTTAAGGAATCCGATGCGATTTTATCACTGGTTCCGTGCAATTCCTCGGAATTACGTTTCATCAGCTCTAACAATGCGCTTAATTTACCCATGGTTTCCGCCGCAGCATCGGAAAGATTTCCGGTCTGTTTCAAGAAGGAATCTCCGGCCTGCCGAACTTCTCCGGCCATACGTTCGGAATTAGCCGCCACTTCGCCCATCGTTGAACGGACACGTTCTCCGGCCACTTCCACCTGAGCAAGGCTCTTATTCGCAAGTTGTTCAAGTTCATGACCGATTCCGCCCAAAGCCTCGGAAACCGTTTTGACTCTATCCATAGAATCTTCCGCAACCTTAGAGAAATCAACCGAGCGGTCACGCAAAGCATTTCCAAAAGCTTTCACTGCCCGTTGCGCTTCATCGGATATGCGTTCAAGCTGATGAGCCTGAGCAGCCACAAAACTGGCATTATCACGCAGTTGGTCATTTGTCGTATCCGAAGCCGAAGTAATCTGTTCGTATTGTTTCAAAACGACATCGCCGATTTCCGTAATCTTAGCCACCATGGCATCAACCATTCTGGTAATGACAATGGATTTTTCTTCAATAATCTTAACTGCCGTCGTAGAGCTTTCCACGCTCTGAGCCGCCAGTTCTGTTGTTTTTTCACGATTTTCGGCAATCTTCTCACTTACGATTTCAAACTCGCTTACCACCCGAGAAGTCGTTGTTAAAAGCTCTCCGGAGTTCTTCCGAATAGCCTCACTGATACTGTGAATACGGTTCATAATATCTTCCGAAGTCTCGCTCAATATACGGGTTTGCTGCCCAAGAGAAGCCTCGCCCAAACGGCTTTGCGTTACAACCATGCTTACAACATCGGTAAGGTCTTTCACCTGATGCGCCAAAGACTCTCTGATTACATCAACCTGCTGAGCCGTACGGTCTATACCGCTCTGCATAATACCGACATGGTTGTTTAAAATCTCTCCGACCTGACGGCTTTGGTCAATTAGAACTTCGCCGGCATTATTTATGGTTGCCAGACTGTCGACAATCATATCTTTTGTCTGTTTGGCTTCCATTCCGGTTATTTTAACTACACCGTTCATATCTTCCGCAACTTTATTCATTGCTTCCGAAGCTTGAACGACTTTTTTGGTTATGTTATCTGCGGAGCGGGAAAGAGCGGCAGAGTGTTCTTCCATAATCTGACTTGCCTGATCAATTTTATTGACGCTGTCATCATATATTTTGCTAAACTCTGAGGCTTGAACTTCCAAGCTTTTTTCCACCACATCTACTCTGGAAACGATTTTCTCCACATCTTGTTCCAAAGAGGTCGCATGATTTTTAATCACGCCGCTGATATGATTAAGCTGTTCCAAGATTTTTCCGCTGGAATCTTCAATAAATCCTTCTTGCCGCCGGTAAATATCATCAAACAGTTTAATTCTGTCTTCCAAGACCTGAGAAGTTTCCCGAATTTTACCGGTCGCACTGTTAACCATACCGTCCACAAGCGTAGCTTGCAATTCAAGCTCTTTTGCTGTTTTTTCAACACTGCCGAGCAATTCGGAGGAAGAACGTGAAGTAACATCGGTTTGTTTTTGCAGAGTTTCGACAATAAGCTTGGTTTTTTCCTGTAAAGAGGCAGCTAAATCTGCCATTTCTCCACCCTGAGCCTGCAAGACTTCCGCCACCTGATTAACCACCGCCAAGGCTTTTGAAGAAGACTCATCAAGATTGCTTGTTCCGCCGGAAATAGCCTCGCTGACGGAATTAGTCCGCGTAATAACCGACTCCGAAAGCTCCAATAAATCTTCCATATTTGCCCGCAACTTCATGACGGACTTAGCCGCACTTTCATCAATAACCGCCGCCGCCGAAGTAAGATCTTCAACTTCCTTGCGCAGTTCGCCTTTAATCTCTTCAATTCTGGCAGCAGAAGAACTGATATGCCGTTGTTGTTGAGCCAAAGCAGACTCGGCAATACGAGTTTGCGATACCACTACCGATGACAAATCTTCCAGCTTTACACTTTCTTCCTGAACGGAGCCGATTAATTCTCCGGACTTTATTACTACTTCTTCAAAAGAAGTTTTCAATCCGACCATATTGGAAGCCGCCACATCTCCGACTTCCACGATTTTTTCACATAAAACCTCAGCGATTTGGAACATCTCTTTACAGGTACGTTCCATTGCCTCGACAAAGATACCGGTTTTACCGTTTATAATTTCCGCAGATGAAGAGGCATGCTCAATAGCTTTAGTCAAGCCTTGCGTTTTTTCTTCAAGTTCCAAAACCGCCTTATCGGTTGCTACCGTCAAAAGGTCGGATTTATCAAGCATAACAGAAGACACTTCGTTAAGCTTAGCAATCGAACTTTCCGCCGAAGCGGTAATATCTTGGGTATGCAAAACAATATCGTCTTCAATTATTTTAATTCTGGCAGCTACGTTTTCGCTTTCCTTATCCAATATAGCGCTTTGCTCTTTAAAGGCATTGTTAATATCCATTGCCTGCTCTTCCAATTTGGAAGTACGAACAATCAACTCTTGTTCATGGCCAGAGAATATATCCTGTAATTCTTTAATTTTTGCCGCAACTTTATCAGCCATATCATCGGCATTTTGGATTACAGAATCCGAAGCTCCCGTCATTTCGGCAATTTTATTCCGAATAAACTCGACGGTATATTCAACTTGATTTCTTGCAGTTTCCCCTGCCCGAGTTAAAGAAGCACTGCTTTCTTTAAACAAGACGGCAACTTCGGTTCCCTGTTCCTGTATCTGAGCGGATATAGCTTCAACATCAGCCAGCTTTTCCGTAACCGAGGAAGTAAAGTCGGAAACTTTTTTAATCGCATCGTCCGATACACCGGCCAAAGCTTGTACTTGCGTTGCCAACATATCCGAAGCTTCTTTCGCCCGCACCGAAGAATTATCCGCCAACTTTAAGACATTCTCGACATTAGAAGTCAGTTCCCGCACCGAGAACAAAGTCTCGCCGTCCACTTTATGCGCTACGGTAGAAAGTTCGGCAATCCGCTTTTTAAGTTCTCCGTTAATCAATTCGGTATTAGAGGTTACCGCCCCGAACACTTGGCGCAATTCTTGAACATTTGTCCGCAAAGCATCAGTCAGAGCTTTGGTATAAACCGCCCCGTCATCCGTAGGATAGACAAGCTGATTCATATATGCCCGAAGCATTTGCGACTCCCGTTCAAAACGGGCACCTCTTTCAAAATAAGCGACCAACAGCCAAATCATAACAATCGGCAAAAACATACCGGAGACGAAACCGACAAACTCCGGCGGACTCATTTCAAAGCGATTTTCCCACCAACCAGTATCGACCAAATATTGCAAAGCGACCAAAGTCCACAGTAGCGTTAAAACTCCAGCAGCCACTTTAAACTTATCTTTATACCATATAGGGGCTTCCTGCGTATTTGGCAGGTTCATATCCAATGGCCGGGAAAAAGGCTCTGACAGCTTATCGGCCGGCTTTTGCTTTTCCGGTTCTGCAAGTACTTTCAGCTCTTTTTTCGAAGCTTTTACTTTGTCCTGCCGAAGTTTTATTTCCGTGAATCCATCACCGGCCGCTTCCGGCGCAATATTTAAAGTTGATGATTCCAAGTTTTTTTTATCAGCCATTGGGTAAATCCTTTTTCTAAAAAGTCTTAAAGGATTCCAGTAAACACCCTCTTGCGTCAAGCACTTAACTGTAAAGCGCAGAATAACGCCATATTTATCGGGGAAATAATACCGTGTTTGCCGATTTTATCCCTTTTCGATTCGCCAAAAGCGTGATATTTATCCAAAAGCACATAACTTTTAAAAAGGGATATAAAAAATGGAAATCGGATTGATTATTGTTGTTGCGGTAGTTTTATACTTAATCTTTACTTACAACCGTTTAGTAACCTTGCGCAACCGGGTAAAAGAAGCTTGGAGCGATATAGACACTCAGTTAAAACGCCGTTATGACCTTATTCCCAATCTGATTGAAACCGTAAAAGGTTATATGACGCACGAAAAAGAAACTTTGGAAAACGTTACCAAAGCCCGCACCGAAGCCATGGCGGGACAGAACAGCGATCCTGCCTCCCGCTCCGAAGGAGAAAACGTCCTTACCTCTACTTTAAAGAGCTTATTTGCCGTATCGGAAAACTATCCTGATTTAAAGGCGAACGAAAACTTCATGGAATTGCAAAGAGAGCTTACCGACACCGAAGACAAGATTCAAGCCGCACGGAGATTTCATAACTCTAACGTTCTTGCGCTTAACAATGCGGTAGAAATGTTCCCAAGCAATTTAATTGCCAATGCATTCAAGTTTACCAAAGCTGACTTTTTTGAACTTTCCGAAGAAGAAAAAGCCGCTGCCAGTCAACCGGTAAAAGTAAGCTTTAAATAAAAATGGCAGCCACTATTTACGATCATATTGCCCGTAATAACCGGAACACCCTGTTAATTACGTTATTATTTCCGGCTACTTTGATTATCATGATTTCGCTTGCGATTTTTCTGGCGATTCTGATTACCAAAGACGAATACTTAATCCAAACCGGATTACAGTTTTCCTCTGTCTTGCATTTGGATTTCTTTAATCTTAGCCAACCGGAAATAACCCCGTATAAAACTTTTCTGGTTGCCACTCTTGGCTACACGGCAACGATTGCCGCCCCGATTATCACGATTACGGCGGTTTGGATATTCTTTTCCTATTATTACGGCGCCAAAATGATTTTAAGTGCATCCCATGCCAAGCACATTCGGAAGAAAAGTAATCCGACCGTTTTCCGTTTGGTTGAAAATGTCGCTATTGCGGCGGGCTTACCGATGCCGAAAGTTTACATTATCAACGATGAATCTTTAAACGCTTTTGCCACGGGCAGAGACCCGGAACACGCCGCCATAACCCTTACCACCGGCATTATTGAAAAGCTAAACAAACAGGAACTTGAAACCGTTATTGCCCATGAAATGGCGCATATCGGTAATCGAGATATCCGTTTAATGATGATAATAATTACCGGCGTCGGAGTAATATCTTTACTTGCCGATATTATGTTCCGATGCTTGCGTTCCGTTTCTTCCGGCAGGAATAAAAACGGCGGTGCAATTATTCTTCTGTTACTTTTTGTTGCTCTGGCTCTGACGATATTCTCGTTCATCATTGCACCTTTACTGCGTTTTGCCCTTTCTCGCTCGCAAGAATACTCGGCAGACACCACAGCGGCTATGATTACCCGCAATCCGGGAGCCTTAGCCAACGCCTTGGAAAAAATAGCCACCGACTCGCGGGTTGAAGTACTGGACAATATGCCGACCGTAGGCGCTTTATGTATCGCCAACCCGCTTGGCAAAAACCGTAAGCGGCTGAGCGACAGTCTTGCAGGACTTTATGCCACTCACCCGCCTATTGAAAACCGCATTGCGGCGTTAAGAGAAATGGACAGATTTTAAACTGTCCGTTTCTTTTCCAAAGATGACGCCAAAGCCGAAGTAGCCGCTTCTTTAACCGCCGGTATTTTGGTTAAATACTGCGCCGCAAACATCATCAGCTTAGCTTCAATTTGCTCTTTGGTTATTCCGGACGCCATTCCGTCGCCCCAACTGATTAAAACCTCTTTAACAAAAGCCGAGCGGGTTTCTGCATCAATCACTTCTTCAATTGCCTGAAAGACAAAAGCTCTGTGCATATACATTTCATAGCGGGCTTTAGTATACAAAAACTCATGCCCAAAGAACCACGCCAGAATAATCAGCGGCACAAAGATAAATGCTTTTGCGAGCATAACTCCCCACATTGTAGTACCGTCCCGCCACATGAACTGAGAAGCATCATAAATAAACAAGGCATACGCAAAAGCTATCATCACGAATAAAAACACCAAAAAGCCGACTAAATAAACCACGGACAAAGCTTTATAATGTTCCGCTTCCTTTTGATTCCAGCGTGCAAGCCCCGATGATAGAATCCCTCCGGCGATTTCTACCCCTTGACGGATTTTGCTTTCTTGCAAAGCGGACTTTTCCGGCGTTGTTTGCGAAGTCTTTTTCGTATCATTACTTTTCTGCCCAACCATTTTCATCCTCATAAAAAATATTAAAACCACGAAAAGAGTGTAGCCAAGCCCAAAGCCTTTGTGGCTCTATCTTTTATGTTAGGAAGTTTGTTGTCTCTTTTGACATCGCATTAAAAGAGTGGAATATTCTTTATACTATATTCCTATTGAAAGAGAGTTTTGCATGTTAGTTTACACAATAGCAGAAGTTCGCCAAAAGGTCAGAGAATGGAAAAAAGCCGGCCTTACTATCGGCCTTGTTCCGACAATGGGGGCTTTGCACGACGGACATAAGAGCTTGATTACCAAGTCCGTTTCCAAGTGTGATAAAACCATCGTATCCGTTTTTGTAAATCCCATTCAGTTTTGCGCCGGCGAAGATTTGGACAAGTATCCCAGAACTTTAAACGCAGACAACGAATTATGCGAACAAAACGGCGTAGATATTGTCTTTGCCCCTTCAGCCAAAGAAATGTACGGTGATGACTATACGATATCGCATGATTATTTAACTTATGTCATTCCTCCATCTTCTTATGTTAACAAGCTATGCGGAAAGTCTCGCATCGGGCATTTTGACGGCGTTTGTACGGTCGTGAACAAGCTGTTTAACATCGCAGAGCCGGACTATGCCTTTTTTGGTGAAAAGGACCGCCAGCAATTAATCGTTTTGCAAAAAATGGTTAAAGATTTAAACATTCCGTTGCAAATTATTCCCTGCCCTACCGTCCGAGAAGAAAGCGGCTTAGCCCTATCTTCCCGCAATAAGTATTTATCCGCCGAAGACAAAGAAAACGCTTTGGCTTTAAGTAAAATCTTATTCCACATAAAAGATTGTTATAATAACGGGGTTACAGATATTAAGTCTTTATCTGCCGTAGCGGATATATATTTAAATGAATCTCACGCTCTGGAATATCTTGATTTCCGAGACTCTGACGATTTAACGGAAAAACAGGTTGCGGATAATAAGACTATTGTTTTTATCGCTTTAAAAATCGGCGATGTCCGCTTAATAGACAACCTTGCCTTAAAAGATTAACCCTCTAACAAAAAATCCTCCCGCAAGGGAGGTTTTTTTATCAATGGTGCCCAGGGACGGAATCGAACCGCCGACACGGGGATTTTCAGTCCC
>JAFWAG010000068.1 GCA_017507765.1 Alphaproteobacteria bacterium
AAAAATCATTTTAAATTATGGGCTATTGGTGATACGAGGGCAAAGATTTTTCCAGCGTACACAGAGGTACGTGAAAAATCTGCACCCCGAAGGATCGCCGATTTGCCGCATTTTAAAATGATTTTTTGGTGGAGCTAAGGAGGATCGAACTCCTGACCTCTTGAATGCCATTCAAGCGCTCTCCCAGCTGAGCTATAACCCCACATATCCTGCAAAGAGGGTGAGATGATAGCACATATTTTTTCAGTTGCAAGCACTTTTTTGCTTTACTGTTTGCGGGCAAGGGCATTAAGATAAAAAGCAATAAAAATAAGGAGTTAAAGATGGTTGGCCGCTATTACAAAGTTTCTGATTATATTAAAGACATTTCTTATATTTCGCCTGACGACCCGGATTTTCCGTCTCGGCGAACGGTTGAAGATTTTTTCACTTTTGCCGGCACTTCAGAAAAAGCAATAAAAGCGGCGGCAGAGAACAAGCCTGCCATTTCACGGCCGGAGATAAAGCTTGTCTTACTTGACTGGGACGGCACGGTTGGCGAAAGCTATAACGAGCTTGGTAAGAGTCTTCGCACGCTTATTTCCTATTTAGCCGAAACACGCAAGCTGACTTTGTCCGAGGTTACGGACATTTTAGATTTTGAGTGCAAGCGGCGGGAGCATTTTGGCTTTGAAGATTTCTTTTCTGCGTATGGGATTCAAAGGGTTTTATCTTCCCCCATGTTGGCGAGGAAAGAGCTTATCGCCCAAGATGAAGCCTTCATGCAAACGGATATGGAGGCTGATTTACTCCGTCTTTATCAGAGTTTTTACCCTTCGGTTCGGACATTTTTGCAACAGATGCAAGAAGCCGGAAATGAAGTTTTCATCTTCACGGACACGCCGATTTCCGAGCAGATAGACAAGATGATAGCAGCGGGAGTAATTGCCTTCAGGGATACCAAAGACGGCGAAAAAGAGCTTTCATACTGTTTAATCGGAGGGCTTTCCGCTCGTGAGGACATTCACGACCGCCCGTTCAAAGAGGCAGAGGTTAATGCCATGCAAAAAGCGGGCAAAATTGTAGTCAGCAATCATCATGTAAAGCCGCACACCGAAGCTATGGAGAAGATAACCGAGGCTTTGCACCGGCAAGGAAGAGATATAAAGCCGGAAAATATCCTTGTTATCGGGGATTCTTTAAACCGAGACGCTTTATTTGCTCTTTCCTGCAAAACCAAGTTTCTTTTTGTCTGTTTTCCGTCTTGGCATACGACGTTCAGCATCAGCATGGATTTTTCCCAAGATTATCAAGAAGCCTTCAATCCGGACATTTTCCGTAAATTAAGGGATACGCCTAAATCTCCGTTGGAAGAGCCGCATCAGTCTTTATTTGAAAATTATCATCATGAAATGGCAATTTTTGCTTATGACTGTTTGCAAAACCTTTATAACTTCCAACCCATGGAAAAAACACAACCAAAGAAGTAAGGCTATTCTGCGCCAAGGAAGGTAATACTTGCCGACCCTTGGCCTCGGTTTCCGCCTTCACCTCCGCCGCTTTGATGAAAAGTTCCCCCTCCGCCTGGGGTTAACAGGCACTCATATCCCGACGCACAAAAACCTATACCTCCATAGGCATAAGAATCTCCGCTCCCGATATAAATCCGCCCTCCACAAGCACCAAAATTACCAGATTGAACGCAAGTATTTGTCGAAGCCGATGAATACTTAGTATTACAATTAGTTGTCGAGCGACTTTCCGTTACGGCCGACCAACCGATATAATAAGTATAAGTATTCTTTGGTAAATTATACGAACAACCGGTATAATATCCTCCACCAGACCCACTATCCGTTTGGGCACCTCCACCCGCCGCCAGAATAATATTTCCAGCCGCATTTCCATTTAAATAAACAACAACCCCTGCTCCTGAATGCTGGCTATCCACAACCCTATAGGTACCGATAGCCTTCAAAACCAAGAAATCATTTTTCTCAAATTTTCCTTGCAAATTGGCAAGACCTCCCGCTCCCGTATATAGAGTACTAAAATAGCCGCCGTCCCAATACCCTCCTTCACCTTTCAACTCCAATGCATACTTGGCTTTGCAAAGGTTATCCATAGTTCTTATCGTATCTATCTGACCGGAAGAAACAATCGCATTACTTAAAGTAAAAGGAACATTTTGCCTTAACTCATCATTTCCGGCACAGCAAGCTTCTATCGTTTCGGTTTCCGAAGTAAGCGTGTTAATCTCAGCCTTTCTATCCGGCATATAGCTTAATATATTTGCACAAGTTGTATTTATATTTGATGTATACCCAGCTTGGCAGAACTTATTTGCAATATCTTTGGCTGTGTTACATTTTTCTATTATCTCTTTTGCACTGTAACAAGTATCTCCGTCGCACATACAATATTGCTGAGGCGTAAAAGAAGTCTCCGATTGAGTCAAAGTATAAAACCCGCTTGTAAAAGTATCATGGTTTTCTTGATAAGTATCATATATATTTTTACAAGTACGGTTATAAGTATTCTCATATCCTCTTTTACAGGAAGCAGCTATTCCCATATTACATTTCTGGATTGTTTCTACCGGATTTTCTCTGTCCCAATTCGTAATACAGTCGCCGTTCAAACATAATTCTTTGGCTTTTAAAACTGCAAATTCATGTTCTTCAATCGCGGCAAAGATTTCTTCCATATCCAAAACCGCCGTATTTTCCTTTTCATAATCCGTAGTTACCACCGGAACACCGGCAGGAAGCGATGTAAAACCATAATTGGAGATGTTCTCTGCCCAGACTCCGTTAATTCCCCAAGCTCTGGCAGTATCTTGTGCAGAATATATCCCCGCCGAGACTCCCAATAACGAAGCCACCTTTGCCGCCTTCATATCATTCCCGCCGGAGGTAGAAGCAATCATCGCACTGACCGAACCGTCCGAACGTTTGCGAATACCTATGGTATAGCCGCCAATCTCTACTCCGATATCCGTTGGCGTAAGAACCGTCGTTCCGACCGAAAGCGTGTCTTTATTCGCTTCGATATACTCGGCAGCCCTATTTTTAAGCACGAGCATAACATTTGCTTCATTGATATTATCTATATCCTGCCTTCTGTCGGCAACGTGCTTATAAAGTACCGGCGTCAGAGCTGCTATCAGCCCAAACATGATAATTGCTTCAACGGTAATACTTCCTTTTTGGACGCTATTTTCTAACGGGGGGGGGTAAACGCTTTCATTTTATTTGGTAACATTAGGATATCTCCTTTTCTTATCCTTTCTCCAACAGTCAACATACTATGCACAGCTCTAAAAAATGTAAAGACCCAAAACCTCCCTTACGGCTTTGCGGGCTTCGTCCAACCGGAAGGCGCCCCGACCACATACACCCCCGCCATAGGATACGCCGGATTACTTGTCGGCGATCCATATGGAAGCGGCGGGAACTTAACACAATCCTGCAAAGTAACTCCATATGCTAATTCTTGTTTACAGTTACTTATAACACAGCGACCACCGCCGCCTCCGCCTCCACCGCCAGACCAACTATCACCACAACCGCCACCATTGCCACCATAAGCACCACCTGAAGAGCCGCAAACACCTCGTCCTCCACCATTTCCTCCTCTTATAGAGGAATCAGAAGAAAAAGAAGAACCTCCAACACCTGCGCTACCCCACCAACCACCATCTTTATACTGTCCCGCTCCGGCACCACCGGCACCCCAGCCGCCACCACCACCGCCGCCGGAGCAGCCGCCATTTCCACCTGCACCTCCGGCAACCAAAACATTAGCAGAAGAACCAACCGAAAGAGAAATCCCAGAACCACCTTTGCCTGCACTATTTCTTAC
>JAFWAG010000069.1 GCA_017507765.1 Alphaproteobacteria bacterium
CATAGGAGCCGAGATTGCGAAAATCCTACGCAAGCCTTTCTTGGATATGGATACCATAATTGCCGAAGAAGCAGGAAAAAGCATACCGGAGATTTTTGCAACTCAAGGTGAAGCGGCTTTCCGGAAAATGGAAAAAGACTTGGCGGCTAAAATCGGCAAAGAAAGAGGCGCGGTAATAGCTACCGGAGGTGGGTCAATTTTAAATCCGTTAAACCAAGACGCTTTGATGCAAAACGGCAAAATATACTTCATTGAACGAGAGCTTTCCTTACTCGCCAGAGAGGGCAGACCTCTTTCAAAAGATTTGGAAACTTTGCAGAAAATGTATGAAGAGCGGCTGCCGATTTATAATGCTTGCGCCGATGCAAAAATGCAAAACGATAAAACTATTATTGATGCGGCAGTAAAAATAGCGGAGGACTTTTGTGAAAATATTGGTGATTAACGGCCCTAACCTTAACCTTTTGGGGATAAGGGAGAAAAATATTTACGGCGAAAACACCTATGAAGACTTGCTTTTATTTGTGCGCAAGTCAGCGGCGGAACTCGGCTTGGAGGTTGATTTTTTCCAATCAAATCACGAAGGCGCAATTATTGATGCAATCCAAGAAGCATACGGGAAATACGACGGGATAGTTATAAATCCTGCCGGATATACTCATACCAGTGTGGCTATTCTGGACGCATTAAAAGCCGTAAATATTCCGACCGTGGAAGTACATATATCAGATATTTATCAACGGGAAGAGTTCCGCAAAAACTCCTATGTCTCTTTGGCGGCTATAAAAACTATTTCCGGTCACGGATTTAAAGGCTACGCCGAAGCTTTGGCTTTTTTAAAGGCGCACTTAAAAAACTAATTTCGTTTTTGGGCTGGATTTATTTAGCTTAGTAGCCTTTGCCAAGAACAGCTTTAAACTCGTTTATAAAGGAATGAGGCTTGAAGATTTTTTGCATTTCTTCACTATAATTTAAGCCGATATCAACAATATCATCTTTGCCTGTTCCCATGGTCTTTACAGAAAGAATTGCGGTTTTCGTGTTACTTACAGCCTCCTCACCAAGGAGGAAAGAAGTTTGGGCTTTCTGCGGATAGTTCGCCCTAAAATCATCATATGTTATGCCGGATATATGCAATGCCTTGGCTATTTTCTGAGCTACACTCCTACTCATTGCTCCGTCTATATAAGAAGCATCTTTGGGAACAAGACGAATGGTTTCCCCATATACCTGCCATTCGTGCTTTGGGTGGTATTTGCCTCCGGCGGCATTAAGAGTAACGGCAAGTCTTTCTATATCACGCATTTTTACCTCTCCAGAAATATTCTTATCTATCGGTACAGAATAATACATTAGCTTTGTTTGTCAATATATTTCGACAAATATGCATTTTTGAATCGCTCTCATATATTGAAAGTTATTTCAAGAAGCAAAAAAGTATCTGCAATTTCTTTTATACGATAGGGAAATTATCTTTCCGCACCTTGCTTTAGAACAGCAGACGCTGTATTTACCTCAGCTTCTTTTTCTTTCTGTAATGCCCGCCAATTTGCTTTGTATTCGGCGATTTTATCAGCTGACAACATTAGAACCGTATCTGGAATATAATCCGGTATATATTTGAGGCTATCGCACCAACGACAATCGAGTTTTTTCAGTCCTTGAGGAGCCCCGTCCAATGAGGTTAAAGAATTGCAATAAGTACAATTAAGTTCTTCCAATCCTTCTGAAACCCCCTTTAATGAGGTTAAAGATTTACAATAACTACAATCAATTTTCTTCAATCCTTTGGGAGCTCCTTCTAATGAGGCTAAAGAGAAGCAAGAAGAGCAATCAAGCCTTTCCAATCCTTTGGGAGCACCCTCTAATGAGGCTAAAGAGAAGCAAGAAGAGCAATTAAGTTCTTCCAATCCTTCCGGA
>JAFWAG010000070.1 GCA_017507765.1 Alphaproteobacteria bacterium
AGAAGCAGAAGCCGCTCCGGCTGCGGAAGAAGCACCTGAAGCTCAGGCTTAATCCGGTTTAAAAAGGTTGTTTTAAATGGCAAAAACTACGGAAAAAGTTTGTGTGGGAGTCTTCGCTGGTGCGCACGGTGTTCGTGGGTTGCTTAAAATCCGCAGCTTTACGGTAAACCCAAGCGATATTTTGGCATACGATGAACTGTATGACGAAACTTTTACGCATACTTTTAAACCGCAGGAAAAAAGCCGCAACAAAGATGTCATAATCGTAGAAATAGAAGGGATAAACGATAGAGATAAAGCTTTGGAGCTTAAAGGCAAAAAACTTTATGTCCGTCGGGAGGCAATGCCAGAATTGCCGGAAGAAACTTTCTATCATGTGGATTTAATCGGCTTGACGGTCTTTACGGCAAACGGTGAGGAAAAAGGAAAGGTTACCGAAGTATTTAACTTTGGTGCCGGTGATGTTTTGGAAGTGAAAACTGCCGATGATGCGCTGGTCATGATTCCTTTTACCAAAAAAGATGTGCCGGAAGTAAACGTTAAAGAAGGAAAAATTACCGTGGCTTCCGAACAGTGGTTCGCCGGTTTGAAAGAAGGGGAAAAGGAAGATGTTTAAAGCAAATGTCTTGACCATATTCCCGGAAATGTTCCCCGGTGCTTTGGGTTTTTCTTTGGCAGCAAAGGCGCAAAGCGAAGGAAAGTGGGATATTAATCCCGTGGATATCCGTAACTTTGCCGTGAATAATTACCACTCGGTAGACGATACTCCGTATGGAGGCGGTGCCGGAATGATTATGTCTCCGGAAGTGCTTGGCAGAGCGATTGATGCCGTGCATACTCCCGGAACTCCTTTGATTTACTTCAGCCCAAGAGGAAGCCAACTTACCCAGCAAAAAGCAAAAGAACTCTCTTGCCAAGAAGAGATAACGCTTTTATGTGGGCGCTTTGAAGGCATAGATGAAAGAGTGATTGAAGCTTATAATATAACGGAAATAAGCATCGGCGATTTTATCTTGTCCGGAGGTGAACTCCCTGCTTTGGTGCTGTTGGACGCTGTCATAAGACTGCTGCCGGGAGTGTTGGGTTCGGAAGATTCTTTGTGCGAAGAAAGCTTTGAAAATAACCTTTTGGAATATCCTCAGTATACCAGACCGCAAAGCTGGCGGGGGTTCGAGGTGCCGGAAGTCCTTTTGTCGGGTCATCATGAAAATATCGCATCATGGCGGCGCCAAAAGGCAGAAGAAATAACCAGGATCAGACGGCCTGACCTGTGGGAAAAATATCAGGCCGAAAAACCTTAATCTTTTGAAAGGGAAACTAAAATGAGTCTCATCGAAAAGCTTGAACAAGAGCAAATGGAAAAATTGGCGAAGGATATTCCCGATTTTACTCCCGGAGATACCGTAAAAGTATATAACAAAGTTGTTGAAGGCGAAGGCGGACGTGAACGCTTGCAGATGTATGAAGGCGTAGTTATCGCTCGCAAAAACGACGGCTTGAACTCTACTTTTACCGTTCGTAAAATATCTTTTGGCGAAGGCGTAGAACGCGTTTTCCCGCTTTATTCTCCGAATGTCGCAAAAATCGAAGTAAGCCGTCGTGGTAAAGTACGTCGTGCTAAGCTTTATTTCTTGCGTGCTTTGCGTGGAAAAGCGGCCAGAATTGCGGAAGACCTTTCTAAGGCTGCTGAAGATAAGGCTAAAAGAGAAGAAGCTAAACAGGCTAATAAATAATATCTTTAGTTATATGGGCAATAAAAGTGCGTGCGGTTTATCATGGATAAATCGTGCGTGCTTTGTGCTATCAAGTGAAAAGTTAAGCCAGAGGAGAATATTATGAAAATTGCAGTTGTCGGGGCGACTTTGAGTGCCGGACGTGAGATTTTAAGCGTTATGGCCGAAAGAGATTTTCCCGTGGAGTCTATTGTTGCTCTTGATGACAGAGAAGCGCTCGGCAGAGAAGTTTCTTATGGCGAAGACGATGTCTTAAAAGTCGGTATTCTGGACGATTATAATTTTGCCGGAACCGATATTGCGGTCTTCGCTGCCGGAGAAGGAATTGCTTCCCGCTTTGTGCCGAAAGCGGCTAAGGCAGGCTGTATTGTCATTGATACCTCCTCTGAGTTTGCTTTGGAACCTGATGTGCCATTGATTGCGGCAGATATAAATCCCGAAGATATAAGCCGTTATCAGAAAAAGAAAATTATTGCGGCTCCGGCGCCTTCGGTTGTTCAGCTTTTGACGGTGGTTAAGCCTTTGGCTGATGCCTTCGGATTGAAGCGGGCGACAGTGACGGCTTTGGAGGCAGTTTCTAACTTCGGAAAAGAAGCTATGGACGAGCTGTTCGACCAGACCCGTGGCATTTATATGAATGCTCCGATAAGTGAAAGCAAAAAGTACTTTACCAAGCAGATTGCTTTTAACGTGATACCTTTTGCCGAATCTTTTATGAGCGACGGGGCTTTGCGTGATGAATGGAAGATTGCTTCTCAAAGCGAAAAAATCCTCGGCTCCGGAACAAAAGTAACGGCTAATTGTGCGGTGGCTCCGGTGTTTATCGGCAGTTCTCAATATGTAAATATGGAAACCAAAAAGCCGGTTGATATTTCTAAGGCCAGAGAGGTTTTGCGAAATATCGAGGGAATTACTCTTTTCGACCATAAGGTAGAAGAAGGATATATCACTCCTGCCGAAGTTCCGGGTGAAGATAATGTGTATGTATCCAGGTTAAGAAAAGATACAGCCGCAGAAAACGGTTTAAGCTTTTTCAGTGCGGCTGATGCCGTGCATAACGGAATTGCTTTGAATGCGGCAAAAATTGTTGAAATATTGGTGGATAAATATTTGAGCTGAGGGAGCAAGGGCAATGATGAAGATTCTTTTATCCGTATTTTTCTGGGTAGGCGTGCTTTTTCCTGCGGTCGGTTTGGCAGAGATAAGCAGTTTAACAGATGCGGATAAGAATCTGACACGGATAGGCGCTGTTCTTGCCGATGAAAATCCGGAAGATGCGGCGTCTCTGGTCGCTTATAAAAACGAAATCCTTGCATTGATAGATAATCTGCGGGCGGATAAAGAAACCGCCGAAGCCAAACTTGCTGAGGTGCAGAAAAATCTTGATGTCTTGGGGACGGTGGAAGCCGGAAAAGAAACAAAAGATTTAGCGGCTAAACGAAAGCTGATTGAGAAGGAAGAAATTGCCGCAAAAAGTAAAATCGCCGAAATTGCTTTTTTGTATACCCGTGCGGAGCAAGTACAAAGCATGGTTAATGCAAAGATGGGGGAACAGGTTTTTAACCGTCTTACCACCAGAATAAGTTCTCCGTTAAGCATAGACGTGATTAAAAAAGCCATTCCTCAGATAAAGGAAGCTTTTAATCGTTTCGTGGACTTGCCGGCGCAATGGTATGCTTCACTTTCGCCAAGTCAGAAAAAAAATGTCGCCCCGATACCTTTCCTTGCCATAATAACGGTGTTATTGGCGGTCATGCTTTTGCTGCGCAGAGTCGTTTTAAAACACTTCGGGCGCAGAAGAGATATAAAAGCTCCTTCCCAAGGGCAAAAGCTGGCGGCTACGCTTGCCTATACCTTTACGAACGGACTTCTGCCTGCTTTGGTGTTGGGGGTAAGTATCCTGTGGATAAAAAATCCCGAAACTGCTTTCCATGGTACGATTGCCGATATTGCGGAAGTCATTTTGCTCGCGGCGACTTTTGCGGTATTCAGTATTACTTTTTCGCAGATGATTTTTGCGCCATACCGTCCGAAATGGCAACTTTTAAAAATGCCGAAAGTGTTGGCGGTGTTTATAAACTGCAATCTTATTTTGCTGAGTTCGGTTTTCTTTTTCCATGTCGTCGTCATTTATATTGTGAAAAAAGTTAACGGCGGGCAGGAAGCTTTGGTGCTTTTGACGGCTTTGTTCGTGGCGGCGGAAGCGGTGATAATCCTTTTACTCTTACGCCGGAAATTGTGGCGGCTTGCGTTTAGGTGTGAACCTGCTTCGGCAAATAATCTGCGTATCGTGCATTCCGTGCGAGTCGTGTTGGAAATACTTACGGTGATGGGGCTTTTGGCGGCGGTGCTCGGCTATGTCGGGTTTGCCGATTATGTCTTGCCTCGCTTGATTGTCAGCACTTTCTTTATTGCTTTGTTCTTTATCCTGCAAGATATAACCATGCTGATGATTGGTGTTCTTTCTTCATCGCAAGAAAAGTCCGGAACTGCGGCTGTTGATGATAAACCCCTTGCCGGTTTGGCAATGTTTTTCCGGATTTTCCTGTATCCTTTGTTGCTTTTGTTGACGGTATTAGTGCTGTTGCCGGTTTGGGGCGTGCCGGTAAACGATATTTTCCGTTTCTTGCGTGACAGTTTCAGCGAAATAACTATCGGCGGGGTAACAATTTCCGTGAAAAATATCTTGCTGGCGGCGTTTGTTTTCTTGTTCCTTTTGACGCTGTTCAGTGCTTTGCGCAAGCTGTTTGAAAACAAGATTTTGGCAAGTACTTCTCTTGATGCAAGTGTGCAGCAGTCTTTGTCTTCCGGTGCGGTGTATATCGGTTTTCTGGTCGCTTTTATTGCGGCGGTGGTTACGATGGGGGTCGATTTTACCAATATCGCTATTCTTGCCGGTGCTTTATCCGTAGGTATAGGCTTCGGATTGCAAAATGTCGTAAATAACTTTGTGTCCGGAATCATAATCCTGATTGAACGGCCGATTAAAATCGGTGATTGGATTGTGGTCGCAGGAAATGAGGGAATAGTCAAAAAAATCCGTATTCGGGCAACCGAGTTGGAAACATGGAAAAAAGCTACGGTGATTATTCCAAATGCAGATATTATATCCAGTGTGCTTACCAATTTAACTTTGCGTAACCAGCAAGGCAGAACGGAAATCGCTTTGAGCGTGCCGAGAGATACAGATATTGATTATATAAGGGACGTATTGTTGTCATGTTGCCAAGACGTGAAAAATGTACAGAAAAATCCGCCTCCTTATGTCGTATTTACCGGTATTTCCGATACCGGATTGCAAGTTCAGCTGCGCTGCTTTGTAACAAACGTTAATATGCGGGAAAGCACAACCAGTGTGGTTATCGAAAACGTAGTTAAATCCTTCCAAAAAGAAGGGCTGCACTTCGCTGTTCCCAAGCTTATTATCAAAGACCCGACGGAATAAAATCCTTTGGGAATGCTGTTATTGGCTTGCCCATAAAATACGTGCCATCCATTGAATGTTTTGCAAATCAAAGGAGGATTCTTCGCCTTCGTTGTTCAACGGTAAAATGTCAATTTGGCGCAGGCTTTGCCTTTTAAGCTCGCCTAAGATAATAGCTCCACTGGACGTTTTAAGAATAATCCTATCGCTTTTGCGCAAGTCTTGCGTCGGGGCAGCAATAAGAATCGTGCCGTCTTGGTATAACGGGGCAAAAAGATTGCCGGATATTTCCAAAGCATAGATTTTGGACGGAGCGCCGGGAAACTCTATGGCGTCCCATTCTTCGTCGTTAAGCGGTTGCCCGTCCGAAGAAAAAACTCCCTCTTTCGCCGCATCTTTTAAATTGATAAGCGGAATGCCAAAGCGAGGTTCGCTCATGTCTTTGCCCATTGCCAAAGACAAAAAATCAAGCATGGAAACTCCCGTGGCTTCAAGGACTTTGTTCAGGCTTTCCGTCGATGGCCAACGTTTGCGACCGTCAGAGCTTTCCCGTTTGCTTTTATTAAAAGTGGTGGGATTTAATCCTGCTTTGCCTGCCAGACCAGACGGTGTCATTCCTTTGCTTTTGGCGAGCAAGTCGATACCTCGCCAAATCTCATTAAAGCCAAACTGCACTGTTTCCTCCGTGTTTGTAAATGAAGACAATCATCTCGCCATATAAGACAAAAAGCAAGAATAAAAAAATATGAAAATAATAAAAACATTATTGACAGTTGAATGATAGAATAATAGTTCTTAGAATGTTCTTTTTTGATAAATCCACTAAAAAGTGTAATGAGGGGTTGGGTATGAAAAGGTCTGATGAGTTCGAAAAACAAGAAGATAATCGGCGGTTTTATGTGTTTTTTAGCGCAGAGGAGGTGTGGTTTTGGTGTTGCCGTTGTCGCTTGGGTGAACAGGTGAGGTTAACGACTTGCGGCACTTTTAAAGAGAAAAAATGTGAAACAAATGATATCTATATAATTCTGAAAAGATTGCAACTTAAAAGGCAAATAAATGAGCGTCATATTAAGATTTTAGTCCGTTTTGGGGTGGAGCAGGCTCCTCCGTCCGTGCGATTCGGTGCTACCGAATATGAATGTTTTATGTGGCAGCAAGCAATGTTCTTTTTGGATAAGGAATTAAGAAAAAAGGGGTTGGTGGAATGATAAATGTATCGGTATCAAATAAACAGTGGGATAAGGTTTTAGTCATTTTCGGCGGACGAAGCGATATATGGTGGCTACGCTTTTTGAAGAAAGGTTTTAAACACTGCTTCGTTGTTCTTTTTGATAACAAAAAGGGAATCGGAGTCTTGGTTGACCCTTTGTGTTCGCGAACCGTGGTTGATGTCTCTTTCTTGGAAAATACAGATTTTCTGCGGGATTTCTTTGAAGCAAACGGTTATACCGTGGTGGAAACTTTTATCCGTTCGCCTAATCCAAGAACCGTAACTTTGGGAATGTTTTCTTGCGTGCAAGTTGTGAAAAGAATCCTAGGAGTCCATAAAAAGTCTATTGTAACCCCTTATAAACTCTATAGATTCTTACAAAAATAATAAAATAAGAAAAAAGTCCTTGACAAATGAAAAAAAGTGTGTTATATATGTGGGTGTTGTGAGCCGCTATTAGTGTATCTAAAACCAGCCGAGACTTCCGAGTCTCGGCTTTATTTTTATGAAAGGAGAAAAAAATGGGCGGAGTATTTGAAATATTTGTCCCGTCAAAACCAAAAGCTCCCGTAGTCGTAGAGGATAACTCTGCACAGGAAGCCGAAGAAAAAGAACGGGAAAGAAGAGCGCAAAGAAGCGGGTATTCAAATGTGAATACGTCTTACCGCGGATTGTTTGCAGAAAATCAAGAATTGCCAAAACGCAAAACCTTGTTGGGTGAATAATCATGACCAGTATTGATACGGAAAAACTTTATCAGCGTTTTAGGATTTTAAAAGAACGCCGTTCTTTGTGGGAAAGTATGTGGGACGATTGTTATGAATACGCTTTGCCTCAAAGAGAAGGATTCTTTTCCCAAAATATGGCGCTTAAAAAAGCGGATAAGCTGTTTGATGCAACAGCAGCAGATGCGGTTGATCAGCTTGCTTCCAGTATGTTTGCAGAACTTACCCCTCCGTGGTCTCGTTGGTTCGGCCTTGCTTCCGGAATCGAAATAACCGAAGACGAAGAGAAAAAGACCGCCGCATTTTTAGAACAGGCGGCGGAAACCATGCAATATCATTTCGACCGTTCTAATTTCGCGGTTGAAGTTCATCAGTGCTATTTGGATTTGGTGAGTGTGGGAACGGCTTCGCTGTTGTTTGAGGAAGCTAAAATCGGGGAAAGTTCAGCCTTTAAGTTTACGGCTATTCCTTTGCGTGAGCTGTATGTCGAGGAGGGCGGAAACGGAAGGTTGGAGACAACTTTCCGCTTTTCCGAGATAACCTATGAAGTCTTGAAAAGCCGTTTCCCGAATGCGGATATAGAGGGGATTTTAAGCCAAAAAGGTACGGATAATCCCCAAGAAAAAGTCAAAGTGCTGGAAGCCGTTATCCCAAGAGACGCCGGAGGTTATGATTATATCGCTATGCTTGGCGAAGATAGTCTTTCCGGATACGGGGATAAAGAAAAGCGGATTTTAAAAGAAGGGGTGTTTGAAAACTCTCCCTTCATTAACTTCCGGTGGCAGAAAGTGCCAGGGGAAGTGTATGGACGTTCTCCGGTTATGAAAGCTTTGCCGGATATTAAAACCGCCAATAAAGTTGTGGAGTTGATTTTAAAAAATGCCGCAATTTCTGTTACTGGTATTTGGCAGGCGGAAGATGACGGTGTTCTTAATCCCGCAAATATCCGTTTGGTTCCGGGGGCGATAATTCCTAAAGCCGTGGGGTCAAAAGGACTTTCTCCCTTGGAAGCGCCGGGGAACTTTGATGTGTCTCAGATAGTTTTAAGCGATTTACGCCAAAGGATTAAGCACGCATTGCTGAATGACCGTTTAAGCTTGATTGATGCTCCGTCCATGACTGCAACCGAAGTTTTGGAACGGTCGGCAGAAATGGCTCGCATACTTGGGGCAACATACGGACGTTTACAGTCAGAGCTTTTGACTCCCTTGGTTATGCGGGCTTTGGCAATCCTGCGGCGGCGGGGAGAAATACCGGCAATCTATATCGACGGTCGGCTTGCCCGTTTGCAATACCAATCACCCTTGGCAAGACAACAAGCTCAGAAAGATGCGGCAAATACGCTTTCTTTCCTTGGCTATGTTGCTTCTATGGGGGCGGAAGGCACTTCGGTCGTCAATATGGGGGCGGCGGCTCGTTGGCTTGGGAAAACCTTGGGCGTGCCTCAGGAGCTTATCCGAGAGGAGGGAGAAAATCCTTTGCAAAATAATCCGTTGGTAACTTTGGCTCAGGGAGTGCTTGGAAATGCCCGGTAAAACTAAAAACGGTTGGGAATGGTTGGAAAAAATCGGCTTTGCGCCTTTGGACGATAATCCAGAAGCCGAATTGACCAGAAGTTTTGCTCGCTGCTTTGCTGGAGAAGACGGGAAAAAAGTCTTGCAACACTTGCGAGCAATTACTTTTGACCGCTGTTTCGGTCCGGAAACAGAGGAAGGCATACTGCGGTATGCAGAAGGACAGCGTGCTTTGGTCGCACATATTGAAATGTTGTGCAAACGCGCAAGATAAAAACTTGTTTAATCTTATAAGGAGAAAATTAATGCCTGAAAACTTAATTGAAAAAGAAATCAATGAAGAACGTGCGCCGTCTTTGTTGCCGGAAAGTGGTTCTAAGTATGATTTTAGAATCCCCGGCGATGATGCAAGTCCGGAAGAAAGGGAAGCCTTTTTCCGAGCTATGGGTGTGCCGGCAGATGCAAAAGACTATAAAATCGAAATCACGGAAAAACTGTTGGCCAGTGATCCGGAAGTTAATAAAAGACTGCGGAATCTTGGCTTTACGCCGAAACAGGTGCAGGCCGTGTATGATTTGGCGGCGGAAAAAGTAATCCCGCTGTTGAAGACTATGGCTTGTGAATATGAAGGAGAGCATCAGCTGTATCGCCTTTTGAATCATTTCGGAGGCGAAGAACGTTGGAGCCAAGTGTCTCGCCAGATTGCAGCTTGGGGACAAAGAAACGTTCCAAAAGATATTTATGAAATCCTTGCTTCGACTTATGACGGAGTGATTACTCTGTATAACATGATGAAC
>JAFWAG010000071.1 GCA_017507765.1 Alphaproteobacteria bacterium
GGATGGGCTGGAGGTGCTCAAAATGGCGGACGAGGAGCAAACTCTTGTGATAATTCGGGTTCCGGTGGTGGAAGTGGTTATGGCGGCGGTGGTGGTGGCGGCTGTACTGGTTTTGGTGCATACGGAGGAGGTGGTGGAGGAGGCTATCTTCGGACTTCTTCTGCTACTGGTGAGATTTATCTTGAGGGTGGTGGTACCGTTGGTGGAAATGTTGATTCAACGACAGTCTATGGAGCGGTAACTTACCTTGGGAATTGAAAAATATATTAAAAAACTAAAGAAAAAGAATCGGTTATGGTGGGTGGTTAAGATTTTGATTTAATGTGTTTTTGATGTTTGATTAAAAGCTTTGAAACCATTGAAAAATGAATCGGTTAGCAAGAATCAGTTGATTTTTTGATTCAAGATTAAGCTTTTTTAAAGAAACTTCTTGCTTTGTTGGGAAAAAACTAGTAGAAGATGCTCGTTTATTTATTACACACGCAGGATTTGCGCTTCTGTCAGATGCTTCTGAAAGAACCGCTCTGGTGCCGAAAGGCTAACATTCCTGCGGAGGATTAACCAGAGAAGAAAGGATTTAAAATGGCTCTTCCTACTTTTACTATGCGTCAGCTTATCGAGTCTGGCGTACATTTCGGACATAATACCAGACGTTGGAATCCTAAGATGCAGCAATACATCTTCGGTATTCGTGACGGTGTACACATTATTGACCTTCAGCAGTCTGTGCCGATGCTTTATCGTGCTATGCAGGTTGCCAGAGACGTTGCCGCTAAGGGTGGTCGTGTATTGTTTGTCGGTACAAAAAGACAAGCTCAGCTGCCGATTAAAGAAGCTGCGGAAAGATGCGGTCAGTACTTTGTTAATCATCGTTGGTTGGGCGGTACGCTTACCAACTGGAAAACCATTTCCGTTTCCATTAAGCGTTTGAAAGAAATCGACGCCAAAGAAGAAAAGGGCGAATACGAAGGTTTGACCAAAAAAGAACGTTTGAAAATCACTCGTGAACGGGAAAAACTCGACCGGTCTTTGGGCGGTATCAAAGATATGGGCGGACGTCCGGACTTGCTTTTTGTGATTGACGTTCCTAAAGAAGAACTTGCGCTTTTGGAAGCTAAAAGATTGAATATTCCGGTTATTGCTATTTGCGATACCAACGCCAATCCGGACGGAATTGATTATCCTGTTCCCGGTAACGACGATGCTTTGCGTGCAATTAATCTTTACTGTGATTTAATCAGCGGAGCAATTTTGGACGGTATTCAGGAAGAAATGAAGGCTGCCGGAGTTGACTTGGGCGCTGCGGAAACTTTGATTGAAGCAGAGACTAAGGCTGAAGTTTCCGATGCAGAAGAAGTTAAAGAAGAAGCAGAAGAAGATAAAGCTGCTGCCGAAGCTTAATCTGCGCTTTTTTGAATTTGCTGGCGGCGGCTTTTAAACATAATGCTGCCGCCATTTCTTTATAAACGATTAGAAAAGGGTAAAAACAATGGCTGAAATTACTGCTGCTTTAATAAAAGATTTACGTGAAAAAACCGGTGCCGGTATGTTGGATTGCAAAAAAGCTTTGCTTGAATCTGACGGCGATTTGGATAATGCCGTAGACTGGCTTCGCAAAAAAGGCTTGGCTTCGGCGGCAAAGAAAGCTGGTAGAGTTGCTTCTCAGGGCTTGGTTGCGGTTGTGGCTGAAGGTAATAAAGGTGTAGTTGTAGAGGTAAACTCTGAAACCGACTTCGTGGCTATGAACGAATCTTTCCAGAGCTTTGTCGGCGATGTTGCTGAGGCAGCTATGGCAAATGACGGAGATATGGAAGCTATCAAGGCTCATAAGCTTGGTGAAAAAACGGTTGAAGAAACTTTGACGGATTTGATTGCCAAGATTGGTGAACATATGCATATGCGCCGTTCGACTGCTTTGTCCGTTCCTAAAGGTGCTGTGGTTTCCTATGTTCACGGTGCGGTTTCCGCAGGAAAGGGTAAAATCGGCGTTTTGGTGGCTTTGGAATCCGATGCTGATGAAGCTAAACTTAAAGAACTCGGTAAGCAGATTGCTATGCACGTAGCTGCGGCTTCTCCGAATGCTTTGAATATTGCCGATGTCGATGTTTCCGATTTGGAACGTGAAAAGAGCGTTTTGGCTGAACAGGCCAGAAACTCCGGCAAGCCCGAAGAAATTATCGCTAAGATGGTAGAAGGCCGTTTACGCAAGTACTATGAAGAGGTAGTATTGCTTGAACAAGTTTACGTTATTGACCCGGATAAAAAGGTTAAAGACGTAGTTGCCGAAGCCGCTAAAGAGCTTGGCACTCCGGTTACAATTACCGGTTTTGTCCGCTACGCTTTGGGCGAAGGCATCGAAAAGAAAGAAGAAGACTTTGCCGCAGAGGTTGCAGCACAGTTGAACAAATAAGAGGAGCTATCATGACTGACCAGCCTGTTTATAAAAGAATCCTTCTGAAACTGTCCGGCGAAAGCTTGATGGGGGATAAAGAGTTCGGTATGGACGTTGATGCAATTACCAGACTGGCTCAGGAACTGAAAGAACTTGTCGATTCCGGTGTGCAGGTTTGTGTGGTTATCGGAGGAGGCAATATCTTTCGTGGAATTGCCGGATCGGCGGCGGGTATGGACAGAACCTCTGCCGATTATATGGGAATGCTGGCTACAGTCATGAACTCTTTGGCTCTGCAAGATGCTTTGGAAAATAAAATGGGTCTCCAAACCAGAGTGCTTTCGGCTATTCCGATGCCGACGGTTTGTGAGGCCTATATCCGAAGAAGAGCAGTACGCCACTTGGAAAAAGGCCGCTTGGTCATTTTTGCTGCCGGAACCGGAAATCCTTTCTTTACGACGGATACGGCCGCAACTCTTCGCGCGATTGAAATGAACTGCGACGTGATTATGAAAGCTACGCAGGTCGATGGGGTTTATGATGCTGATCCCAAAAAAGTCGCCGATGCTAAACGTTTGGATAAGGTTACTTATGAAGATGTTTTGGCAAAAAATCTGAAAGTCATGGACGCTTCGGCGGTGGCTTTGGCAAGAGATAATAATCTTTCTATATTGGTGTTTTCTCAGCATGAAAAAGACGCTTTGCAAAAGGCGGTAAGAGGGCAGGGAAAGTTTACCTTGGTTGGGAAAAGAGAGGAATAAATGTCTGCTATCAATGAAATAAAGGCTGATGTTGAAGCAAGAATGGAAAAAACCATTGATGCTTTGAAACGTAACTTTTCCGGACTGCGTACCGGAAGAGCAAGTACTTCACTTTTAGATGCCATTCACGTAGAAGCTTATGGTTCTTCGGTGCCGTTAAGTCAGGTCGGTAACGTTTCCGTACCGGAATCCCGTATGCTGTCAGTGCAGGTTTGGGATAAAGGTTTGGTCAAAAACGTTGAAAAGGCTATCAGAGATTCTAATTTGGGATTGAATCCCATGAATGACGGAACTTTAATCCGTATTCCTATACCTCCGTTGAGCGAAGAACGCCGCTTGGAAATGGTGAAAATCGCCGGTAAATATGCCGAAGAAGCCAGAGTGTCCGTTCGTAATATTCGCCGAGACGGTATGGACGAAGTCAAAAATATGGAAAAGCGCAGCGAGATTTCGGAAGATGAAAAACGTGATTATGAAGATGTTATTCAGAAATCTACCGATGCGATGATTGCCAGAATAGACGAACACTTGAAAACTAAAGAGCAAGAAATAAAGCAGGTATAATGGCCGAAGATTTTGCCACACCTAAACACATTGCGGTTATTATGGACGGCAATGGTCGTTGGGCAAAAAGTAAGGGATTGCCAAGGACTGCCGGACATAAAAAAGGTGCTGAGGCTTTACAGCTCTTTTTAACCGAAGCAGAGCGGCGGAACATTAAGTATGTTACGGTTTTTGCTTTTTCTTCGGAAAATTGGTCTCGGCCGGAAGATGAAGTTTCGGCTTTGATGAAGCTTTTGAAGCAAAATCTGAAGCAGAACCTTTCCAAAGCCGAAAAAAATAATGTCAAATACCACTTTATCGGCGATTTATCCCCTTTAAGCAAAGATATTGTAAAAATGATAAAAGAGTTGGAAGAAAAGACAGCTTTGAAGGACGGTCTTTGCTTAAATATAGCTTTGAGTTACGGTGGCAGAGAGGAAATCGTCTTTGCGGCAAGGAAATTGGCAGAAAAAGTTAAGGCCGGAGAAATTAATCCCGAAGACATATCAGAAGAAGTTTTTTCCCAGAATCTTTATACTTCCGGTCAGCCTTATCCGGACTTGCTAATCCGGACAAGCGGGGAAGAAAGAATAAGTAATTTCTTATTATGGCAATTAGCATATACAGAACTGGTTTTTATTGATACTCTATGGCCAGACTTTAGGGCAGAGGACTTTGACAGGGCTTTGCTTGAGTTTCAAAAACGCGAACGGCGCTTCGGCGCAATTAAAGGATAATATCATGCTTGCAAAAAGAATACTTTCCTCTTTGGTTCTGCTTCCTCCGGTAATCGCAGCAATATATTTTGCCAATCCTTGGTATGAAATGCTTATCGCTTTGTCCGTGGTATTTCTGGCTTGGGAATGGGATAAGATGTTTTCTGCCCGCTTGACGATGTATGCTATGGCTACCACGGCGACTGCTATAACCGCAATGTTTATCGGTACAGAATATTATTTCGGGTATGTGTTCTTAGGTATTGTCTTGGTTCTGTCGCTTGCTTTTTATGTAAAGGCTCGGAAAGAAAAAGAGCCACATTCTTTGCTGAAAGTATTCGGGCTTCCTTATATAACCGCTTTTGCTATGGCGGCAGTGTATTTGGAAGAAAGCTCAGGAAACCATTTGGTGTTCTGGCTTATCGCTATGGTGTGGGCTACGGATACCGGAGGTCTGGTTTTTGGAAAAGCTATCGGAGGACCGAAGCTTTGGCCGTCGATAAGTCCAAATAAAACTTGGGCTGGTTTCTTTGGCGGCATTATATGTTCTTTAATCGTTTCTTATGCCGTGGCCATGTTCTTTGATTTACCATTGTATGACTTGTTAATCATGACAACGGTGGTTTCAATTGTGGCTCAGCTCGGAGACTTGCTCGAGTCTAAAATCAAAAGAGTGGTCGGGGTAAAAGATTCCAGTGCTTTAATTCCTGGACACGGCGGATTGTTTGACCGCTTGGATAGTTTGATGTTGGTAATGATTGCCGCTGCTTTCGCTATCATTATTTCCGGAGGAGCTACATTCTGATGACGGAAAAAACAGTTTCAATTTTGGGGGCTACCGGTTCTATCGGCAAAAGCACCGTGGACGTTTTGCGGCATACCGATATACCTTTTTCGGTAAAAGCTTTGGTCGGAAATCGCAATATTTCTCTTTTGGCAGAGCAGGCAAAAACTTTGCGGGCGGAAATGGCGGTTACCGCTGATGAAACTAAATATGCCGAGTTAAAAGAATTGCTTGCCGGAACTTCGGTGAAGGTCGGAGCCGGAAAATCTGCGGTTTTAGAGGCGGCGACAATGGACGCAGACTGGACTATGTCGGCTATTGTCGGAGCGGCAGGGCTTGAGCCTTCGGCGGAAGTAATTAAGCGTGGTAAGACCTTGGCTCTGGCAAATAAAGAAACTCTGGTATGCGCCGGAGATATCGTTATGGATATGGTGCAAAAGTATAATACTACTTTGGTGCCGGTGGATTCCGAGCATAGCGCTATATTCCAATGCTTAGAAAATAATCAGAAAAATGCGGTTGATTCGTTGCTGTTGACGGCTTCCGGAGGTCCTTTCTTCTTAAAAGACAGGGAGTATATGGAAACGGTTACGCCCCAGCAGGCTGTTGCTCACCCAAAGTGGAATATGGGGGCAAAAATATCCGTAGATTCTGCAACAATGATGAATAAAGGCTTGGAAATTATTGAAGCTCATCATCTGTTTGCGATGCCCGCAGAAAAAATTAACGTGGTAATTCACCCGCAATCAATTATTCATTCCGCAGTTGCTTATATTGACGGTTCGGTTATTGCCCAGCTTGGGAATCCGGATATGAGAGTCCCTATTGCTTATGCTTTCGGCTGGCCGCAGAGAATTAGTTCGCCGGTGGAAAAACTGGATTTACCAAAGATTGCTTCTTTGAGCTTCTTTACTCCCGATGAGGAAAAGTTTCCGGCTTTGAAACTGGCAAAACAGGCTCTGAAAGCCGGAAGTGAGGCTACCAATGTTTTAAATGCGGCAAATGAAATCGCCGTTGCGGCTTTCTTGGACAGAAAAATCCGTTTTTTGGATATTGCCAAAGTCGGGGAAAAAGTACTAGAAAACATAAAGACGTTTAAATTAAACTCTGTTGACGATGCGGTGGCTTTGGATAAAAAAGCCCGTGCCGAAGCAGAGATTGTTGTACAAAGTTTGGAACCAAAATAATGCAGGAAATATTAAGTTTTATCGAGTATACGGCGGCTTTTATCGTAGTTTTATCCATTGTGGTTTTTGTCCATGAAATGGGGCATTTCTTGGTTGCAAGAATGTGCGGAGTCCGGGTGTTGGAGTTTTCTATCGGTTTTGGGAAAAAGCTTTGGTCTCGGCAGGATAAAAAAGGTACATATTGGTCTTTGCGGGCGGTTCCTTTGGGCGGATTTGTGCAGATGTTCGGTGATGCCGATGCCGCAAGCGCAAAAGCCGATGAAAGCGTGAAAGAGTTTACCGAAGAAGAAAAGAAAGTGTCTTTTCCGTTTCAACCGGTTTGGAAAAAAATCGCAATAATTTTTGCAGGACCGGCAACTAACTATATCTTTGCCATACTTTTAATGGCAGGGGTCTTTATGGTGTACGGCCAGATAAAAGTCGCTCCCATCGTCGGAAGCGTTATGGAAAAATCTCCGGCTGCCGCAGCGGGAATCATTGCCAATGATAAGATTCTGGAAATAAACGGCGAAAAGATTTCTGAGTTTTCAGATATTAAACGGTGGATTGTTTTGGCTCCCGAAGCTAATTTAAAAATGCGAGTCGAAAGAGACGGAAAGATTTTAAATCTGGAAGCAAAACTGGCAGAAAAACCGGAGGATAGAGTGCTTGGCGTACAGTCGAAGACTATTGCTCCGGGGGACGTTTCTTCGATGTCTTTGCCAAGCGCTTTGTATGAATCATCTTTGCTGGCGTGGAAAATGACTGCCGATACCATGATTTATTTAAAGCAGGTATTTACTTCCAGTCGCTCGCCAGATGAAATGCGGGGGCCGTTGGGAATTGCAGAGGCTTCTGGTGATGCGGCAAAAGGCGGATTTTTAAACTTTTTGGTATTTTTGGTGCAGATTTCTATCGGTATCGGTTTGATTAACCTGTTCCCTATACCGTTGTTGGACGGCGGGCAGATAATCGTCTATCTGATTGAAGCTCTTAGAGGTAAGCCGTTGAATGAAAAAATCATGGAAAAAGCTTTGATGGTAGGTATGGGCTTGCTTATTGGGATTTTGTTGCTTACTTTATGGAACGATATACCCAGAATATTTAATCGGTTGGTGGGTTGAAAATAGTGGTTAAAACGAACAAAATCCTTTGCGCTTTCTTTGCTTTGGCATTTTCTTTAATGCCTTATCACTATGCTTTGGCTCAAAGCGAAGATGTTGAAAGAATTACGGAAATTACCGTAAGCGGAAATCAACGCATAGAAAACGAAACAATCCTTTCCTATATGCGGCTTGATAAGGGCGATGTGATTAGTGATAAGACTATGAACCGTGCCTTGAAAAACCTTTTTAACACCGGACTTTTTGCCGATGTAAACTTGGAAAAGGACGGAACCGTATTGAAAGTGGCGGTAAAGGAAAATCCTATCGTTAATCAGCTGTTTTTTGACGGTAATAAAAGAATGCAGGACGAACAGCTTATTGACGAAGTTCAGCTTAAACCTCGAGTCATATATACTAAGTCTAAAGCGCAAAAAGATGTGGAACGTTTGGTAAGCTTGTATCAGCGTGGCGGTCGTTTCGGGGTTACAATTGAGCCGAAAATTATTGAACGGGAACAAAACCGAGTCGATGTTATTTATGAAATAGACGAAGGGCCGACGACTTATGTCCGCAAGATAATTTTTGTCGGAAATAAGGCTTTTTCGGATTCTACGTTGCAGGATAACATAATGACCAAGGAAGACCGTTGGTATCGTTTCTTATCAACAACCAATACCTATGATCCGGACAGAATGGCTTATGATAAAGAGCTTTTACGCCGTTTTTATCTGAGCAAGGGATATATAGATGTTGAAATTGAAACCGCGGTGGCCGAGCTTACTCCGGATAAAGAAGCTTTCTTTATTACCTTTACCTTGAAAGAAGGAAAACGTTATAAAATCGGCAAGGTGTCCATGAAAACAACCTTGGAAGGCTTGGATACCGAGGCTTTGCAAAAAGATTTTCCTATTGTAACCGGCGATTGGTATAACGCAGATAAAGTCGAAGACGTTATTCAAAATATTACCGATGCGGTCGGAAATCTTGGCCATGCTTTTGTTGATGTTACGCCGAATATCAAGCCTGTAGAGGGTACCAATATCGTCGATATCGTTTTTGATATCAAAGAAGGCGCACGGGTTTTCATCAATCAGATTAATATTAACGGTAATGTTCGTACCAGAGATGACGTAATCCGCAGAGAGTTTAGAGTGGTGGAAGGTGATGCCTTTAATTCGGCAAAACTTCGCCGTTCAAAACAAAGAATTGAAAATCTGGACTTCTTCTCCAGAGTGGAATTGGATACAAAGCCGGTTGCAGGCTCTCCGGATAAGACGGACGTAGATGTTACCGTGGAAGAAAAGTCTACGGGTTCTTTAACCTTGGGGGTAGGTTGGTCTACCTATGACGGGGCTTTGATACAGACCGGAATCAGTGAAAGAAACTTTTTGGGTCGTGGGCAGTATTTGGGCTTTAACGTAGCTTTGGCGCAAAAAAGAACCGAATACGATATCAGCTTTACCGAACCTTACTTCTTAGGTCGTGATTTGGCGGCAGGTGTTGACTTATTCAACATGACGCATGATTTGCAAGATACCAGTTCTTATGACCAGTCCAGTCTTGGCGGGGCTTTGCGCTTGTCGTGGAGCTATAATGAAGAGCTTCGGCAATCAGTGAAATATACCTTGCGGGAAGATGAAATATCCGATGTCGATCCTGATGCTTCGTTGTATATCAAGGAACAGGAAGGAAAGGCTTTGCTGTCAATGGTAAGCCAGTCGATAAGCTATGACCGTAGAAACAGTACTATTCGTCCGAGCGATGGCTATGTGCTTACGTTAAGCAATGATATTGCCGGTTTGGGCGGTGATGACCGCTTCTTACGAACCGATGTTTATGCGGCAAAGTATTTCCCCTTGGCAGATGAATGGACTTTGGCGTTTAAAGGTCATGCCGGTTATATATTAGGTTTCGGGCAAGATGTTCGTATTAACCAACGTTACTTCTTGGGCGGAAATGATTTGCGAGGCTTTGAACAGGGCGGTGCTACCGGACGGGATAGAGCTTCTCAGGACGCCTTGGGCGGCGATTGGGTGTTAACCGGTACGGCAGAACTGATATTTCCTTTGGGACTGCCTCAGGAAATGGGCGTAAGAGGACGCTTGTTTACTGATGTCGGTGCAACCGGAGAGCCTCCCGATACCGGAAAATATACGATTGACTATTCTTCTAAGCCCAGAGCTTCAGTTGGGTTTGGAATATCTTGGGATTCACCGATGGGGACTATAAACATTGATATAGCTTATGCGGTGCTGAAAGAGGATTATGATAAAACTGAAGTATTTCGTCTTAACTTTGGATCAGGATTTTAATTATGAAAAAAATTGCTTTAATGTGTTCGACACTTGCTCTGACGGCAGCAGTATTTGCTCCTTCGGCAATGGCTGCGGAAACAAAGTTGGCTCCGGCTGTAATCGCTATCGTAGATATGCAGAAAGTGCAGGAAAAATCTACGGCTTACCAGAGCATGGTAAAGCAACGGGATAAATATGTTGCCGAATTGAAAGCTGAAGTGGCAAAAGATGAAGCTGCTTTGCGGAAAATGGAAGAAAGCATCAATAAAGAAAGAACTACTTTAACCCAAGAAGAATTGGTTAAAAAAGTTGATCAGTTCCGTACTAAAATGCAGGAGTTCCAACAGAAAGTTCAATCCAGACAGGAAGCTATTTACAAGTCTTTCTCTACCGGTACCACAAAGCTTACAAAAGAAGCTTTTGACCCTGCGGTTTCCGAAGTGGCCGAAAAGAAAGGCGCAAATATGGTTACCGGCTCTTCTCAGATGATGCAGTTCTCTCCGGAGTTCGATATTACTGATGAAGTAGTTGTTATTATGAACAAGAAAATGCCAAAGTTCGATTTGCCTAAACCTAAAGCAGATAAGTAATTTTGGAAGCTTGACAGTATGACGGATTTTCGCTTTTTTAAGGCAGGCTCTCCCTTGACTTTGGGACAGCTTGCCGAAATAGCCGGAGCGCAAATCGTAAAAGGAAAGCCCGAAGACGGTCCTTTTACCGATGTTGCTCCTTTGGAAAAAGCCACTTCTTCTGATGTGGCTGCTTTCTATGATAAGGCTCTGAAGTTTGCGCCGGAAGATATTAAAGCCGGCGTATGTATTACTACCGAAGATAAAGCCTCTCTGTTCGGTGGAGATATTAAGGTATTGGTCGCTAAGGAACCTCGTAATGCTTTGGCGTTAATTATTCGGGCTTTCTATCCCAGACAGAAGCCGGAGCCTTTTATTTCCGATAGGGCTTATGTTGCTCCGACGGCAAAAATCGGTAACGGAGTGCGGATTGAGTTCGGTGCTTATATCGGCGAAAATGCGGAAATCGGTGATTACTGTCGGATTGAACCAAATGCGGTCATCGGAGACGGGGTGATTTTGGGAAGCGAGTGTATTGTCGGAGCAAATGCTTCGGTATCGCATACTATCGCCGGAAATAATGTCGTCTTTTATCCTGGCGCAAGAGTTGGGCAGGACGGGTTCGGTTTTATAATGAATCCGGCAGGTCATACAAAAATACCTCAGGTCGGAAGAGTGCTTATCGGCGATAATGTTGAAATCGGTGCAAATACTTGTATCGATAGAGGCGCTATGGACGATACGGAAATCGGTTCCGGCACCATAATTGATAATCTGGTACAGATTGGGCATAACAATAAGCTAGGTCAGAAATGCGTTATTGTTTCTCAGGTCGGGATTGCCGGAAGCTGTGTTTTTGATGACTTGGTGGTTGCGGCCGGACAGGCAGGATTTGCCGATCATTTGCATATCGGTATGGGGGTTCAGATTGCGGCTCAGTCCGGAATTATGAGCGATATTGCTCCCGGAGAAAAAGTCATGGGGTCTCCGGCTCAGCCTGTGAAAGATTATTTGCGTGGAGTGGCTACGCTCAGAAAACTTAGTTCCAAAAAAGGATAATAAAATGGCGGAAGAAATTATTGATATAAATCAAATTATAAGCATGATTCCTCATCGCTATCCCTTCTTACTCGTTGATAAAATTACGGATATCAATGAAGGGGAAAGCTGTGTCGGAATTAAAAACGTTACCATAAACGAACCTTTCTTTCAGGGACATTTCCCTGGTCATCCAGTGATGCCCGGTGTCTTAATCTTGGAAGCTTTGGCGCAGACTTCGGCGGTGTTGGTCGTCAAAACTTTGGGGGAAGAGGCAAACGGAAAACTCGTCTATTTCATGACGATTGATAACGGTAAGTTCCGGAAGCCGGTTCTGCCCGGAGATCAGCTGAAGCTCCATGTCGTGAAAGATAAAACCCGTGGAAATGTATGGAAGTTTGACGGTAAAGCTATGGTCGATGATAAAGTGGTGGCAGAAGCTACTTTCAGTGCAATGATTTTAGATAACTAAGTTTCGATAGAGGAATGAAATGGCGACAGAGATTCATGCTTCGGCAATCGTAGATAAAAATGCAAAAATCGGTGAAGACGTATATGTAGGACCTTTTTGTGTCGTTGGGGAAAATGTCGAGCTTAAAGACGGCGTAAAGCTTTATGCTAATGTTACCGTTATGGGGTATACGACAATCGGGGAAAATACCAGAGTTTATCCCTTTGCAGTCTTGGGCGCTCCTGCTCAGCATCTTAAATATATGGACGAGCCGGCAAAGTTGATAATCGGTAAAAATAATGTTATCCGTGAACATGTAACCATGCATACCGGAACTCCGATTGAAACTTCAACAACGATTGTCGGAGATAATGGTTTGTTTATGGTATCTTGCCATATCGCTCATGACTGTGTAATCGGTAATAATGTTATCATGACCAATAATGCTACTTTGGGCGGGCATGTACGCTTGGGTGATTTTGCCATTATCGGCGGATTAAGTGCCGTACATCAATTCTGTCGGATTGGTAAGTATGCTATGGTCGGCGGAATGTCCGGTATAGAACAAGATGTTATACCATATGGACTGGTTACCGGAGACAGAGCCAGATTGCGCGGATTAAATCTTGTCGGTTTGAAACGCCATGGTTTTACCAGTGATGATATTTCCGAAATGCGCAGGGCTTATCGTATGCTGTTCGCAAACGAAGGAACTTTTCGGGAAAGAATTGATGATGTTGCGAAGGCTTTTGCCGGATTTAAGCCGGTTGAAGATATTATCGCATTTATTAAAGAAGATGCTCATAGAACGGTGTGTCAGCCAACGATTTAACCTTTTGGCATAAGGACTTTAAAATGCAAAGAAAGCTTGGCATAGTTGCAGGAGGAGGGGATATTCCACTGATGGTGGCGGAAGCCTGTAAAGAGCAAGGTCGTCCTTTCTCTATTATCCTGTTGGACGGAATTGCCAAGAAAGAAGCTTTTGCCGATATGCCGTATCTGTCTTTAAAGCTTGGTGCCGCCGGAACCTTGGTTAAGCATTTCCGCAAAGAAGGCGTGGAAGATATCTTGTTTATCGGTAATCTGCGCCGGCCTTCTTTTAAGGAAATAAAGTTCGATTGGTGGTCGGCTAAAGTAGTTGCTAAGTGGGGACTTAATATCTTCGGAGATGATAATCTGCTTTCCTTGGTCATCAAGGCTTTTGAAAAGGAAGGCTTTAACGTTATCGGCGTTCAAGACGTATTACAGGATATTCTGGCAAAAGAAGGGGTGTATGGGCGCCATTTGCCGGATAAAGAAGCTAAAATCGACATTAAGCGAGGCTTTGAAGTCGCTAAAGGACTTGGGCTTTATGATGTCGGGCAGTCGGTTGTCGTGCAGCAGGGAATGGTTATCGGTGTAGAAGCAATCGAAGGTACGGATGCTTTATTAAAACGGACAAAAGATTTACAGCGTTCGGGTAAGGGCGGCGTGTTGGTTAAGGTTAAAAAGCCTCAGCAAGAAAGCCGTATAGACCTGCCGACAGTCGGTTTGCAGACGGTGGAAAATGCTTATGCCGCAGGTTTAAGAGGAATTGCGGTGGAAGCAGGTGCTTCTTTGGTTGTCAATCCGGCAGAGGTAATCAAGCGGATTGATGAGCTGAATATGTTTATGGTCGGTTTAACTTCTGGGGAGGGTTTTGATGACGGAAAATAACACTCCTTTAATCTATATTATCGCCGGTGAAGCATCGGGAGACCTTTTAGGGGCTCGTTTGATGACGGCTTTGCAAAATGCAACCGGAGGAAACGTTCGCTTTACCGGAGTTGGCGGAGAATCCATGCATCGCAAGGGATTTGAAAGCTTGTTTGATAATTCCGAGCTGGCGGTTATGGGTTTTTTTGAAGTTCTGCCTAAAGTTCCGCATATTTTGGGACTGATAAATAAAACCGTCAAAGACATAAAGCAAAAACAGCCGGATATTGTAATTACTATCGACAGTTGGAGCTTTTCTAACCGTATTCATAAGCGTTTGAAAGGGGTTAAGTTCCCGCATATTCACTATGTTGCGCCGCAAGTTTGGGCTTGGCGTCCGAAAAGAGCCGCAAAAATGAAGGGAAAAATTGATGCTTTGTTGACCCTTCTTCCTTTTGAAAATCAATACTTTATCCGTTATGGAATTGATACCGTATGTGTAGGGCATCCGGTGGTAGAAGGGTTTGCTCAAGACGGAAACGGTAAAGATTTTCGTATGAAACAAGGAATAGCTCCGGAAACTCCTTTGCTCTGCTTGCTGCCGGGAAGTCGCCATAATGAAGTTCATTATTTATTGCCGATATTCGGAGAGACAATTAAGCTTTTGGAACAAAAAATCCCTAATCTGCAAGTAGTGGTTCCTACGGTGCAGGCGGTTATGGGAAAAGTGGCGGAAGCTTCAAAAACTTGGGACGTTCCAGTTATTGTTGCCGTTGGTGATAAAGAAAAGGAAGAGGCTTTTGCCGCTGCGGATATAGCCTTGGCTGCTTCGGGAACTGTTTCCTTGGAGCTTGCTATGGCAAAATTGCCGCAAGTAATCGCCTATAAGTTAAGCCCTTTGACGTATCAGCTCGCCAAAAGGCTTTTAAATATAAAATATGTCAATCTTATCAATATTATGGCGAATGCTTTGATTGTTCCTGAATGCTTGCAGGAAGACTGTACGCCGGAAATATTGGCTCACCAAGTCGAAAAACTTTTTAAAAGCAAAGATACCCGTTTGCTGCAAACTTCCAGAGCCAGAGATATTTTGAAAAAAATGGGCTACGGAGATGCTAAAACGCCAAGCGAAAAAGCGGCGGATAAAGTGCTAAGTCTGCTTGGCAAAGATATGAACGGGAAATAATGTCCTTTTTACGGGACATAATACAATCAGAAAAAGACCGTTGGGTTTTATGGCTGCCAATGTTTTTGGCGGGTGGTATTGCTTTGTATTTTGCTCTTCCGTTTGAACCGGTATGGTATGCGGGAGAGCTGCTTTGCGGGGGAGCGGCTGGGCTTTTATTCTTTCTGTGGCGTTCGCCGGAAAGACGCTTTGCGGGAATGTTGGCGCTTGCTTTGGCTATAGGATTTTGTTTGGTGCAGGCAAGAGCGCATATGCTTTCGGCTCAGGTGCTGGAAAAGAAAACTCGTGCGGTTATGGTCAGCGGAAAAGTATCTGCGGTGAGTATTGCGGGAGTTGGGCAAAGAGTGCTAATTGAAAATCCCTCGATTGCCGGATTTGATAAGGATAAAACGCCAAAGAAAGTCCGAATTAAAATAAACGGTCTGAAAACCAGAATAAATGCAGGGGATATGATTTCTGTAAAGGCGGTACTTATGCCGCCGCCGATGCCGGCTATGCCAGGGGCTTATGATATTCCCCGCAAGTTCTGGTTTGAACAGCTTGGCGGGGTTGGTTTTGCAGTATCCAAAGCAAACATTCTGGCGGTAAATGATAGCTGGGATTCTTTTCTGGGAAAAATCCGAAGCGATATAAACTTTTACTTCTTGCAGGCTTTGCCGAAAGATGAGGCCGGAGTGGCAATGTCTTTGGTAACCGGAGAGCAGGGCGGTAATTCACGAAAACTTGCCAATGCTTACCGAGATTCCGGAATAGCGCATATGTTATCGGTATCCGGACTGCATATGAGTATGCTTTCCGGTATGGTGTTCTCTTTACTGCGGCTGTTTATTGCCGCCTTTCCCTTTTTGGCGTTGCGCTATAACGGTAAGAAAATAAGTGCGGCGGTGGCGATAGTTGTTGCTTTTGCCTATCTGCTTATTTCCGGAATGGCGGTGCCGGCGCAAAGAGCTTTTATTATGGTGACGGTCGTTCTGTTGGCGGTTATTTTCGATAGGCAGGCGATTTCAATGCGGACGATAGGTTTTGCTTTGCTCGCCGTCTTGCTGTGGCACCCGGAAGCTTTGGTCGGGGCAAGTTTGCAAATGTCTTTTGCCGCAGTTTATGCTTTGATTGCCGCCTATGAAGCAGGAGCAGGGAAAATACGCAATTATTTACATACAAAAAATACGTTAAGCCGTTTATGGCGGTATGCCGTGGTTTGGCTTTTGGGCGTATTGATTACGGATTTTGTGGCAAGCTCGGCTACTACTCCGTTTGCTTTGTATCATTTTAACCGGATTGCTTCCTATAGTATGTTATGTAACCTTTTGACCGGTCCGATACTTGGGGTGTTGGTAATGCCAATGCTTTTGCTCGCGTGTCTGTTGATGCCTTTCGGGTTGGCGGATATGCCGCTTTCTCTTGCCGGTTGGGGAATAAGCTTGATTAACGATACCGCTTATGGAATAGCCCAAATGCCTCATGCCGTTATGGTCGTTCCGGCAATGCCTTTGTGGGGGCTTTTGCTTATGGTGATTGGCGGGTTGTGGCTTTTCCTGTGGAAGCAACGGTGGCGCTATCTTGGGATAATGCCGATAGTTATCGGGCTTGCTTCGCCATACTTTTATTCCTTTCCGCAAGTGTTGGCGGCGCAAGGAGGTAAGCTGTTTGCGGTAATGAATGCGGACGGAAAGCTTTTTATCGAACCTGGGCGGGCTAATCGTATAAATCGAGAAAGCTGGCTGAGCCGGAACGGGGAAGATTATAACCTCTATGATAAACAAGCAGCAGAGGAAGCTTTTGCAAAGGGATACCATAAAGACGGTGTGGATTTAAAATGCGAGGGCGGGTGGTGCCGATATGCTTATAACGGAAAAATTGTCGGGATAGCTTCGGATTATGACGGCCTTAAAGCTGCGTGTAAAAATGCTCAGGTCGTGTTTTCTAAGGTTAATGCTAAACATGAATATTGTAAGGCAGAGATTTTAATCGAACGGCGGGAAATGTGGAAAAACGGTGCTTATTCCTTGCTGATTGATGAAGGCGGTGCTTTAAAAATCTTAAATGATGCCGAGTATATGGGGCGACGTCTTTGGACGCCATAACTGGGCTTTAGGTATAGGTGAAACATAAAAAGACAAAAAGGTTGCGAAAAAATACTTGCTTTTTGCTTTTTTTTCTGTATGTTATCTTTTTGTTAAGAAAGGTTGTTTAATGTATGGTTGCAAAAGGTGTCATAACAATATATGGTGTAAGGCATCGGGTTGTATAATGGTAAAGCTTAAACAAGGGTGCATAAAAAATATGGTAAAGATACTAGATATGGATAAAGTTAAATCTGCGGCGCGCTCGTTCGGTACAGTGGCTGCGGTTACCGCATTGTCTGCCTGTTCGATTGAAGATATGCAGAACTTCGATTTCACAACCGTATTTTCTCCAGATGCTATTACATCTTCATCGCCGGTCTTGGAAGCTCCAAGAACTCCAAGTTCTATCGTTGTATGCCGCTCTAAACAATGTTCTCCGGCTTCGGCGAATATGTCAAAAGAGTTCTTGTTTAATGCTTATCTGAATCTGTTGGAAAATAATAAAGATACTAACGTCCTGATGTGCGACGCCGACAGTGTTACCCATACCTGCTATGAACCATTTGTAAGCTTTGATATTAAATCCGGTGTAACTCCGGCAACCGTTGTAGTCGATGCCGCCAGAATCGTTGATGTCGGAATGACTAAGAACTCTAATGTTATGGAACCGGTGCTTGATTACAGCATATATTACAATAATGTCCGAGTTCGTTGCCAACCAGCTCCGGCAACAGCTTATGTAAAAAATCCTAACTACATGGTTATTGATGCTGAGGATTTCGTATGTCCGTTTACGGCTATGGGTAAATCTTTGATGTCTATGGTCTTGACGGTAGATTACATCGATTTGGATTACGGAATGATTGGTGCTTACTATTCTGCCGGTGTTGCCGGACCTGCTTATGGCGGTGGAACCGGTTATGTTATGTTGCGTTTCCAGAATCCGGTAAGTCCGGAAGTACTTTGCGATCAAAAGAAAGCTTCTTGTGCTCCGTTTAAGCCGAAACTTCCGGAATACAACTGCTGCGGAGGATATGGTGCGAGTCCTACCTTAACCAGCGGAATCAATATTCCGGGACTTAAAACCGGAAATGTCGAGCGGCCTTGTGTAAGCTGTACTGATGCCGGAAAGAATATTTCTTATGGCGGTGCCGATCCTGTAAAAGGTGGAGTGGTAGTTCAGCCGATACCGCAAAAGGCTTCCAAATAAAGCTTTAGTTTAAATAAATTAAAACCCCTTTTTGTAAAGTCGCAAAAAGGGGTTTTTCTTTGTACTTTTTCAAAAGTGAGGACAAGTTAATAAATGCTGTTCATTACATCATGAAATGCCGGTTTAATCTGTTTTATATTTCTTTTGCCGGAAAAATGTCCTTTGGTTAAGTAACGTTCTGTGCTTTCCAAAACTTCCGGAGAGGAAAGCAAGAAAAAGTGCGGTATGCGAAAAGCCGTAAAATCAGATGCTCCGGCAAGTTTGGTTTCATTTATGCTGATAATGCCGTCATTGTCGCTTTTGCCTTTGGCAAGGAAGTTGTAGCCTTTTTCCGTACCTTTAAAGCCGGCAATAACAGAAAAATCCGTGCCGGAAGGAAATGGCGGGACTTTTTTCGCTTTGCCTACGGACATATCGGTTAATCCTTTGCCGATAATAAGACGCCAGAAAAAGTACTTTGCCAAAGATGAGGCAAACCGAGAACCTTGGTTGGGTGGGGCTATTTGCACAATACGTCCGATGCTTATCCGGTTATGCCATTCGTCGTTTGCAGCGATAACTTCACGCAAAACTAAACCGCCAAGGCTGTAAGTTACGAAATTAACTTTCTGAATGTTTTCCGGAAGGTTATTAAGGATTTTAGTTATAGCTTTGGCATTCTGCTTTACGGAATTGCGAGTGGAAGAATAACTTAAAACAACAGGATTAAACCCTTCGCCTTTAAGGTGCTTTTGCATTTTGCTAAAGGCAAGTCTGGTTCGGAAAAGTCCGGGAAGAATTAAAGTAATCTCGCTTGCTTCGTCAGTTATTTCCCAAGCGGAAAAATATTGGTTTAAAGCTTTTAAACAATGGCGGTAAGAACCACTTGCTCTGCGGATATTATGGTTATCCAAAAGCCTAAAACGCTTGGACAGCAAACTCTGCTGTATTCTCCACCCGCTGCGGATAAAACAGTCTCGCCAAAACTTCAGACCTCCAAGTGTGTAGAAGGCTATGTGAAAAGAGTTTGCCATTTGAATATTTTTTCTTTAATTCTACTTCTTATTGATACTATATACTACTTTTTGATAATTTTAAACAAAAATATTGAAGAAAATATGGATTCTTTGAAAAAAATCGAAATATTTACGGACGGAGCTTGTAGCGGAAATCCGGGAATGGGCGGGTATGCAGCACTTTTACGCTATAACGGTAACGAAAAAGAAGTAACCGGCGGAGAAAAGGAAACTACGAATAACCGTATGGAAATGATGGCGGTTATTAAAGCTTTGGAAGCGGTGAAAGAAAGGTGTGCCATAACCCTTTATACCGATAGTCAGTATGTTTTTAAAGGTGCTACACAATGGCTTTTTTCTTGGAAAGCCTCCGGTTGGAGGACTGCTGACCGGAAAGAGGTTAAAAATATTGATTTGTGGCAAATTATGGAGCCATTGCTTTGTAAGCATAAGATAACTTGGCAATGGGTAAAAGGTCATGCCGGACATCCGGAAAACGAACGGGTCGATGCTTTGGCCAGAGCTGAGATAGATAAGCTCCGCCAAGGATAGCTTTTTAACGTATCTTTTTCATAAAGGCTGCGGTTTCGGAATCAATCATTATATTGGGAACCTGTATGCCGGAATGAGCTTTTTCCCCAAATATAAGGTTGAGCGGCGGATTGGCGGCTTTGAACAAGTTGCGGTATTTGCTTAAATCCGGATTGTTCCAAGAGGTCGCAAATACGGCAAGTTTTTCTTCTTTCTTGAGTGAGGAAAATATAGGGTCATAGGAAAGCAAGGTCTTGCCGATTTTGCATGACAGGCACCATGGGGTGTCCGTGTATAAGTAAACGGTTTTTCCTGCCTTTAAAGCGTCTTCCAGTTTGGTTTGGGTAAAGTCGTTCTTTACTTCTGCGGGAGTCGCAGGCAGAGCCATAAAGCCTATAAACAGGAATAAGATGGCAGTCGGGAAGGCTTTATAATCTTCTTTGCCAAAGGCTTGATATAGGCTGCCGAAAGCAAAGAATAATCCGGCGGAGGCTATGGCAAAACGCCACCATGGGGATGTTTCGTTCATGATGATAGCTATAAGCCATAGCGATAAGATAACCGCCGGAGTGAAAATCGTGCCGGAAGCTATCGGCAAAGGCGGTAGCTTTTGGGCAAGTTTGGCAAATACGGCAAATATTGCGGCGGAAGTTATACCGGTTATGGCAAAGGCAAGTATGCTTCCGTGGTTAATTAAATCATGTAAATAATGGCAAGGAGTTAAAAGAGCTAAAAGCGCAAAGACTATGCCGGCTCCGATAAATCCTTTAAAGCGGATTAAAGCAGAAGTTGATAAAAGCAGAAGGCTGATGCTGAAGAACATCATGTCAGGCTGCATAAATTGTTCGCCCCATGAAAACGGGGTAAGCCACTTAAGCAAAGGATATAATATGGCAACGGTTATGCCGGTTTCGGTGGCAGCTTGCCGGAAGGCTTGTTTCTTTTCACCGGAAAGCAACAGAAATAAAAGTAAAATTGCTATGGGAGAGAAAAATACCAATAAAACACCGGAAAGAAATGCTTTGCCGATACTGCTTGAGGGGTTATAGGACTTAGCTTCTTCTTTGCTCGGAATTATATCGGCTTCGGTGAAGGTATAAGGTGAGCCAAGGATTATCCGGATTTTTTCCCCAATTAGATTTGGGGCGGGTTTGTTCGGTTTGGCGATAACTATTATTTTATTATCTGTATAAGCTATGGCAGGAGTGGAAAGCTTTAAATCTTTCGGGCTTAAAACCAACAAAGACGGATTGTGTGGTTCTTTTGGGCTTTCGGCTTCAATCTTTAGTTCGTTGTCCGGTGTGATTACCGCTTTGGTTACGGTAAATCCTTTCAGCGGAGTGGCTTTTTGTAAAGCGTCTTTGATTGCTTCGCATTCGGTCGGAAAAGCATTGGCGTTGATATTTATATCTTTGGCGGCAGAAAAGGAAATGCTGCGGCAAGGGCTTTGGAAATCCGAACACAAGGTTCCTTTGAGGGCGGCGGTTATCTTCGCTGGAAGGGCAGGATTTTCCGCTTTGAACGTAAAGGGAAGAATGAATGTTCCGTTGTAACCCAAGACTTTTCCTTCAGAAGATAAGAAAACTTTTGGGAATGGTGTGAAGGTTTTGATATCCGTTATATTCGCAGACTTTTGCAAACTTAGAAGCGGGGAAGAAGCTTCTTGGCGGGTAAGAAAGGCGGGCAGGGGAATGCTTAATTGTACTCCGGCGGCGACATTCCCAAAAGCGTCCGGTGCAGCACAGGAAATTATGCGGCCGCTGAAACCGTCCATTTCTTGCCAAGGAGAGTTTTTCCCGTTTTCTTCCATAAAGGCGACAATCTGATTGATAAGTTCTTTATCCTTTACGCCGACACCTTCCAAAAACTTACGAGGATTTTCGGAAAAGATTGCGTAGGCTCGTTTAATGTTGGCGAGTAAAAGTTCTAAGTTATATTGCACTTTTCTGCGTAACGGCGTTTCGTTCATATATTCTTGAAGCCGATACTTTAATCTTTCAAATGATACGGCTACGTCAGCGGCTGCTTCCTCGGGAGTGATTTTCTCCAGTGGCGGGAAGGGGGCAACCGGCTGTTCTTCTTCGGTCGCAAATGCTTGGGAAGCGATGAAGAACAAGCAAAATAAGCTTAAAAATAAACGTATACGCATCATACTATCCTTTTTATAAAGCTTCCGATAAGATAACATAATTATTCATATTTAAAAGGCGATAGATATGATAGATGCACATATCCATATTCAGGCAATGTCTCCGGATAAGCTTTTGAAGGCTAAAAAGGCTGGAGTTTCTGCTTGGTTCGTTAATGCCGCAGAAAAAGATGATTGGGCGAAAATTGAGGCTTTGGCAGCAGAAATGCCGGAGCTAAAGCCTTTTTACGGTTTGCACCCTTGGTATGCCGGACAAAAAGGAGATAACTATGCCAAGGAGCTTTCCGCTTTTTTGGAAAAATATCCCAAGGCAGGTGTGGGGGAAATAGGTCTGGATAAGTTAAAGCCTTGGGACGGGCAGGAAGAGCTGTTTAAAATGCAGTTGGAAATTGCAGCCAGATACAACAGAGTTGTTTCCGTTCATGCGGTGAAGGCTGCTTCGGAAGTTCTTTACGCATTACAAGAATATAAAAACAAGCTTCCGGCAATTATCTTGCACGCTTTTGCCGGTCCTGTTCACTTGGTTCCGGCGTTTAAAGATTGCGGGGCGTATTTTTCAATCTCTCCTTTCTTTTTACGGAAAAAGCCGGAAATACAAAAACAGCTTTTGTCGGCTATTCCTTGGGAGCGGTTGCTTTTAGAGACAGATGCTCCCGATGGGGCAGAGCCTGATTTCTTGCCGGAAATGATACAAAAGATTGCAGAAATTGCTTCCTTTGCGCCGGAAGAATTGCGTAAAATAACTGCGGAAAATGCAAAAAGGTTGTTAAATCATGAGTGAAGATGCTTTCTGCCGGACAAAAATGTTACTTGGGGAAGAGGGATTTTCCCGCCTGCAAAACTCTTTTGTCGTAATTGCAGGAGTGGGAGCCGTCGGCGGTTATGTGCTGGAGGCTTTGGTGCGTGCCGGAGTGGGCAAAATCCGAGTCGTTGACTTCGATGTTTTAAAGAAAAGTAATCTGAACCGGCAGATTTTAGCTTTGAACTCTCTTTTGGAAATCCCCAAAATTGAGGCTGCCGCTCAAAGAGTTCAGGATATAAATCCGGATTGTAACTTGGAAACCGTGAAAGCTTTTATCGATAAAGATAATCTGCCGGATATTTTGGCGGGAAAACCTGATGTCTTGGTTGATGCTATTGATGTCGTGAAGGCAAAGGCAGAGCTTTTAACCTATGCCTCTTTGCAAGGAATTAAAACTTTTTCGGCAATGGGGGCGGCGCTTCGAATGCATCCGGAGTTTATCCGTACGGCTTCTTTGGATAAAACAAAATGCTGTCCGTTGGCGGCTTTGATGCGGAAAGAACTACGTAACCAAAAGGTTTGTTTGGATAATATTACTTGTGTTTATTCGGAAGAAGTGGTCAAAATAAAACCAGATAGCCAAGATGAAAACGGAAAAAGGATTTTGGGAAGCTTGTCTACCTTAACCGGAATTGTCGGTTTGACTTTGGCAAATGAAGTAATTTTGCATATTATAGGGGAGAATAAAAAATGAAAACCTCAATCGCAGCAATTCTATCTTCGACAATTTTATCTTTCGGAATCTTATCCGCCGGATATTTCTTGGCAGAAAGCAGAGACGCTGACCGCTATGTAACCGTAAAAGGAGTGGCGGAAAAAGACGTGGTGGCTGATTTGGCAGTCTGGCCTATCCGCTTTACGGTTACCGGAGATGACTTGGCAGTTATGCAGGCTCAGGTCGATAGAAACTTTGAAAGCATTAAAAACTTTATTAAAGCCAAAGGAATACAGGAAGAACCGGTGCTGATAAAGCCAGATTTGACCGATATTATGGCGCAAAGCTATCGTCCGGAAGGAAAAATCGCAAACCGCTTTATCCTTACTCAGCCGGTTTTGCTTAGAACCGCAAATGTTGATGCGGTTTCCGAATTGGCAAGTTCTATCGGAGAGCTTACCAAGCAGGGAATTATCATGAATGATTATAACGGCCCAAGCTATATCTTTACCGGACTTAACAACATAAAGCCGGAAATGATTGCAGAAGCAACGAAAAATGCTCGAAAAGGCGCAGAACAGTTCGCCGCGGACTCTGAAAGCGATATTTCCGGAATCCGCAGGGCTAATCAGGGCGTGTTTACTATTCTGCCCAGAGACGGCGGAGATGCTTATAACGAAAAGACGCAAAAGGAAAAAACCGTTCGTGTGGTTTCAACAATTGAATATATGTTGGGAAAAAGGCCATAGTCATAAAAGCTTGCTTTTTTGCCGGCTGGTTGTATGCTCTTTACCGCATAAGTTAAATAAATACTAAGGAATACTATAAATGGCTGATAAGAGAACCGCAGTTTTAACCATGGTTGTCAAAACGCATGGTTATGCATTAGATAGTATTAATGCTCTTCTTTTTAAAAATGCCGGAATGATATTAACTAAAATGGAGTTCCCTTGCCCCGAACTGGGTTCAACGGTTATTTCTGTAGTCGTGGAGGCCGCTAATAATAAAGTCGGTGCTTTGTCTGGACAGCTCGGTCAGTTAAGAGATGTTAACTTGAAGTCAATAACTATTTAGCTGTTGATTCTGCCGTGCGCCGTGTGGGCGTACATTTGTCTGTAAAACGAGGTTGATATGGATTTTTTAAGTCGTAATTTTATCGATGATGATAAAATCTGGGCTGATATTGAAGCCGGTGAAAAAGCTTCTCCGGCTGATGTGCGGGTGATGCTTAATGAAGCAAAAGATGCTCAGCATAAAATATTGGACGGTAAAATAGTTGCTGCTTTACTTCATAATAAAGATAAAGAACTGGATGAAGAAATATTCGCCGTAGCAAAATCAATAAAAGAACAAATATATGGAAATAGAATTGTTTTATTTGCTCCTTTGTACGTAAGTAATGTCTGCCAAAATGTCTGTGCTTATTGTGGGTTTAAAGCAACAAATAAAGACTTAAAACGTAAAGTACTTACTCATGATGAAATAAAAGAAGAAGTTTCTATTATTGAAGATATGGGACATAAGCGGATTTTAATGGTTTATGGTGAACATGGCTATGACCCGCATTATCTGGTGGACGATATTCAGGCGGCGTATTCGGTTAAAAGCGGCCCGAACGGAGAAATACGCCGGATAAACGTTAATATCGCGCCGATGGATACCGAAGATTTTAAAGTTTTAAAAACGGCAAATATCGGTACTTTCCAGTGCTTCCAAGAAACATATAACCGAGAGGCTTATAAAAAGTATCACCTGCTTGGAAAAAAAGCCAATTTTGAATATCGCCTTAATTCTCAGCACCGAGCGGTGGAGGCCGGAATTGACGATGTGGCTATCGGTGCTTTGTTCGGTCTGTTTGATCATCGTTTTGAAGTGTTGGGTATGATGCAACATGCTCGGCAATTGGAAAAAGACTTTAACGGTATCGGCCCCCATACGATTTCTTTCCCTCGCTTGGAACCGGCACAGAATGCTCCGATTTCGGAAAATCCTCCGTATACTTTTTCGGACTATGTATTCAAAAAGATTGTTGCCGTTACCAGAATTGCGGTGCCGTATACCGGACTTATTCTTTCTACACGGGAAACTCCGCAAATGCGCAGAGAGCTTTTGGAGCTTGGCATTTCTCAGATAAGCGGGGCTTCAACCGTATATCCCGGAGGATATAAAGCTCAGAAAACTAATCAGGTAGATGAACAGCAGTTCTTTGTCCAAGATGCCCGTTCGGTTGATGATATTATCTGTGAATTGGCTGCTAATGGCTATATTCCTTCGTTCTGTACGGCTTGTTACCGCAAAGGCCGTACCGGAGACCACTTCATGGGATTGGCAAAAACGGCCTTTATCAAGAATCATTGCACGCCGAATGCAATTCTTACTTTTGCCGAGTATTTGAAGTATTATGCTTCGCCGAAAACGAAAGAAGTCGGTATGAACTTGATTGCTGACGAGTTGGCAAAGAATACAAAGAAAGATGAAATAACTTCTCGCCTTGATTTGATAGAGCAGGGCGAAGGAGACCAATATTTCTGATAATCTTTTTGATGCTTATAATTCCTCCGGTGATGAAAATTGCCGGAGGTTTTATTTTGTTTCTTTTGGGGTTAAGATTGCGGGGAGTTTAAAACGGATATTTTCTTTGCAGGTTTTGACTTCTTTTAAGGTAACGTTATAGCGTTTGGAAAAAGCTTCTAAAAGTTCGGAGACCAGATATTCCGGCGCTGAGGCTCCCGCAGTTATGCCAAGGGAGGAAATGTCGCTTGGTATCTTGTCCCAAGAGACTTCGTTTACGTCTTGCACCAAAAGAGATTTTTCGCACCCTTCGGAACGGGCGACTTCAACTAAGCGTTTGGAGTTAGAGGAGTTCGGTGAGCCTATGACCAAAATCATATCGCATTTTTTGGCAATTGCTTTTACGGCAGCTTGGCGGTTGGTGGTCGCAAAGCAAATATTCTTTCCTTCGGGGGATTTAATCTCCGGAAGCTTGTTTTTAAGCTTTTTGATAATATCCGTGGTTTCGTCTATGGATAAAGTGGTTTGCGTTACATAAGCGGATTTAGAATATTCTTTGAGCGGAAGTCTTTCCAAATCTTCCGGTTTTTCCAAAAGAAAAAGCGAATTGCCTGTAACTTGTCCCATGGTGCCGATTACTTCCGGGTGGCCGGCATGGCCAATCAGAATAATTTTATAGCCGCTCTTGCTAAGCTTTTTTACTTCCGTATGCACTTTTTCAACCAAAGGGCAAGTCGCATCAATTGTCTGTAAGCCTTTGTTCTTTGCATCTTCAATTACGGACAGGGGAACTCCGTGGGCAGAGAAAATGACAGGAGAACCTTCGGGAACTTCGGAAAGCTCTTGCACAAAAATTGCTCCCTTGTTTTCTAAATCTTTAACAACGTGTGCGTTATGTACAATTTCATGGCGAACGTAAACTTTTCCGCCAAATAAAGCCAAAGCTTCTTCAACAATTTTTATCGCTCGGGTAACGCCGGCGCAAAAGCCTCGGGGGCGGGCAAGAAAAATTGTAATATTTTGCTTTGTCATAATGCTTTCTTTCGTGTAATCTCTAAAAGTTTGTATGTTTATATCACTGCGGGGAGGAAAAAGAAAGCATGAAGAAAGTCTTGGTAAGCTTTGCATTTACTTTGTTTTTTCTTTCTGCCTGTGCATTTTCGGAGGCTCCGGAACCAATGTGTCCGCTTGTCGTGCTGGAAAAAAGTACTGCCGATGCAGTCTATTTTAAAGACGGAGGAGGCAAGGGCGTCATTGATAGAGTGATGGAAGTCAGATTGATGGGATATAAAGGAAGCTGTGAGTATAATAAAGACCATACAGAGCTTACTTTTACCTTGAATGCAGAGTTTGAGGCTGAGCTTGGGGCGGCAGCAAAAAGCCGAAAGCAAAAGTTTTCTTACTTTGTGGCGGTGCCTCAGTTCTATCCCGAAGATAAAGCAAAACAAGTGTTTACCGTCGAGGTAGACTTTCCGCAAGGTGTGGATATGTTGAAATATCGTGATGAACCTTTGGAAATAAACATTCCGGTAAAAGCTTCGGAAAACGGTAAAGACTTTCAGGTCTATATCGGAATGCAGTTGGATAAAAACATGCTGGAATACAATCGTACTTTAAACCGTTATCAATATTAAGGCTTAGGAGAATTATTTTATGGTATCGCAGAAAGACATGGCAAACGCTATCCGAATTCTTGCCGTGGACGCTATTAGCAAAGCAAAATCAGGACATCCGGGTATCGTACTGGGAATGGCAGACGTTGCAACCGTCCTCTTTACCAAGTTTTTAAAGTTTAATCCTAATCATCCGGAATGGCAGGACAGAGACCGCTTTGTGATGTCCTCTGGTCATGGTTCCATGCTTTTGTATAGTCTGTTATACTTATCCGGCTACTCTGAACCGTCGCTTGAGGATATTAAAGACTTCCGCCAGCTGGGCAGTAAAACTCCGGGGCACCCTGAATATTGGCGGCCTGCCGGAGTTGAGGCTTCCACCGGTCCTTTGGGGCAGGGGCTTGGAATGTCTGTCGGTATGGCTTTGGCGGAAAGGATTTTGGAGGCTCGTTTCGGCTCTGATATCGTAAGCCATTATACTTACGTTCTGTGCGGAGACGGTTGCCTTATGGAAGGAATCAGCGAAGAAGCAATTTCTTTGGCAGGGCATTTAAAGCTCAATAAGCTGATTGCTTTCTGGGACGATAACGATATTACGATTGACGGGTCGACAGAGCTTTCTACTTCTACGGATCAGCGGGCTCGTTTCTTGGCTCATGGTTGGAATGTGCTTTCCGTGGACGGTCATAATCATCAAGAAATTGAAGATGCAATCCGTACGGCGCAAAACTCTGATAAGCCTACGTTAATCGCTTGCAAAACGGCAATCGGTTATGGTTCGCCTAACTTCCAAGGAAGCTCTAAGTGCCATGGTTCTCCGTTCCCGCCAGAGGAGATTCCTCTTATCAGAGAACGGCTTGGTTGGCCTTATGAAGAAGCTTTCTTTGTGCCTGAAGATGTCTTGCAGCAATGGCGGAAGTCTTGGCTGCGTAACGAAGAAGCTTATGACGTTTGGCAGAAAAATCTGGAAGCTAAAGAGCCTGCGCTTAAAGCTGAATATGTCCGCACGGTAATCGAGAAAAAACTTCCCGCCGATTGGAAGGATGCTGTGCAGAAAATGAAAGAAAACCGCTTGGCGGTTACAGATGCCATGGCAACCAGAAAAAGTTCTCAGGCCGTGCTTTCGGAGCTTGTTCCTGCAATTCCAGAGCTTTTAGGCGGTTCGGCGGACTTAAGTGAAAGTAACGGGGTAATGGTGAAGAACTCTCATGTGCCTGTAACCAAAGATGATTACGCCGGAAACTTTATCCATTACGGAATCCGTGAACATGGAATGGCGGCGTGCATGAATGGATTGGTTCTGCATGGCGGATTTATTCCTTTTGCCAGTTCTTTCCTTTCTTTTGTAGACTATATGCTACCTTCCATAAGGCTGGCTTCTTTGATGAAAATAGGGCCGATATATGTGTTCAGCCATGACTCTTTTGCCGTGGGGGAAGACGGTCCTTCGCATCAGCCGGTGGAACAGCTTGCTTTGTTGCGCTTTATTCCTAATGTGAAAGTCTTCCGTCCGGCAGATGCGGTCGAAACGGCGGAATGCTGGCAATACATTTTGGAAAACAGGAATGAAGGTCCTATGGCGCTTATTTTAACCAGACAGAATGTTGACGCTATTCGTACCGAGGTAAGTGAAAATCTTGCCGCAAAGGGTGCTTATGTCATTTCTCCGGCGAAGGGAGAAAGGGCGGCGACGATTATTGCGTCCGGTTCGGAAGTGGCAATCGCCGTAAAGACCCAGAAGCTTTTGGCGGAAGAGGGCGTTGACGTTGCCGTGGTTGCGGTTCCTTGCCGTGAGCTTTTTGAAGAGCAGGCAGAGGAATACCAAAATGAAGTTCTTGGCTCTGCGCCAAGAATTGTGGTTGAAGCAGCTTTGCTGTCCGGTTGGGATAAGTATATCGGAACCGATGGTGCTTCGTGGGGTATGAAGGGCTTTGGAACTTCGGCTCCGTATCAGAAGCTGTTTGATTATTTTAAGTTTACGCCGGAGCATATTGCCGGATTGGTAAAGTCTTGTCTTAACAAGAATTAGGTTGTTTTTGGATAAAGGAGAAATACTATGCCTATGATAAGTCTTCGTCAGTTGCTTGATGACGCCGCAGAATACTCTTATGGTATTCCGGCTTTTAATATTAACAATATGGAGCAGATGCTTGCGGTTATGGCAGCGGCGCAGAAAGTTGATTCTCCGGTAATTATGCAAGCTTCTAAGGGCGCTCGTAGCTATGCAAATGATGCGGTGTTGAAGCACTTGATGATGGCGGCGGTAGAGCTTTATCCCGATGTGCCGGTGTGCTTGCATCAAGACCATGGTTCAAGCGTTTCTATCTGTGTAAGCGCAATTGCCAACGGTTTTACTTCCGTGATGATGGACGGTTCTTTGGAAGCGGACGGAAAAACTCCGGCTTCTTTTGAATATAATGTCGAAGTTACCAAGAAAACGGTTGAGTTCTCTCATATGGTCGGTGTGTCGGTGGAAGGTGAAATCGGCGTAATCGGGTCTTTGGAAACCGGTAAGGCGGATAAGGAAGACGGCCACGGAGCCGAAGGAACGCTTGATAAAAGCCAACTTTTGACCAACCCGGACGATGCAGTTAACTTTGTAAAGGCTACCAATGTTGATGCTTTGGCGGTTGCTATCGGTACTTCCCACGGGGCTTATAAGTTCTCTCGCAAGCCGGACGGAGCTATCCTTTCCATTGATACAATCAAGAAAATCCATGAACGCTTGCCGAATACTCATTTGGTTATGCATGGTTCTTCTTCCGTGCCGCAGGAATTGCAGGATATTATCAACCAGTATGGTGGGGCTATTCCGCAGACTTACGGTGTGCCTATGGAAGAAATCGTGGAAGGTATCAAGCACGGTGTCCGCAAAGTTAATGTTGATACGGACGCTCGCTTGGCTCTTACTGGAGCTATCCGCAAGGTATTTGCCGAACACCCCGAAGAGTTCGATCCTCGCAAGTACTTAAAGCCGGCTATGGCCGCAATGGAAAAAGAGTTCATCTTGCGCTATGAGGCTTTCGGTTCTGCCGGCAGAGCTTCAAAGATAAAGGCTATTTCTATGGCTGATATGGCTAAACGCTATGCGGCCGGAGAGCTTGATGCCAAAATTAGCTAAATATTAAGATATATTTGCTAAAGAAATACACACAAGAAAAGCCTTAGTTTTTTAGGAGATTCCATGGTTAAAATCGCACCCAGTATTCTTTCAGCCGACTTTTCTGCACTTGGAGACGAAGTGCGGGCTATTGATAAAGCAGGGTGCGATTACGTCCATGTCGATGTAATGGACGGCCATTTTGTTCCTAACTTAACTATAGGCCCTTGTGTGATTAAAGATTTGCGCAAATGCTCGGAAAAGCCTTTTGACGTGCATTTGATGATGACAAATCCAGATGATTTTTTGGAAGAGTTTGCTAAGGCGGGAAGTGATATTATCACGGTTCATGCCGAGGTTGGTTATCATCTGGACAGAACTTTGCAAAAGATTAAAGATTTAGGCAAAAAGGCAGGACTTTCTTTAACTCCGGCTACTCCGGAAAGCGTGTTGGAGTATGTCCTTGATAAGCTTGATTTGATTTTGGTAATGTCGGTAAATCCCGGTTTCGGCGGGCAAAAGTTCATTTCTGCACAGTTGGAAAAAATCGCTAAAATTAAGCAGATGATTGGTTCTAGGAATATAGAGATAGAGGTTGACGGCGGAGTTACCAAAGATACTGCTCCGTTGTGCATAAAGGCCGGAGCTGATGTTTTGGTTGCCGGAAGCGCGGTTTTTGCTTCTTCGGATTATGCCGCTAATATCCAAGCCTTGAAGGGGGGCTGAATATGGCAGAGAAAATCTTGGTTGTGGAAGATGAGCCGGCAATTGTAACCATGCTTAAATATAACCTTGAAAAAGAAGGTTATGAGGTTTTGGTCGCTGAAGACGGGGAAAAAGCGGTTGCCGTAGCGGAAGAAGAATGTCCGGCTTTGATACTTTTGGATTGGATGTTGCCAAAGATGACGGGAATCGAGGTTTGCCGCCATATCCGTCATAAATCTCAATATACGAATATTCCGATAATCATGCTGACGGCCAGAGGGGAGGAAGCAGACCGAGTCCGTGGCTTACAGCTTGGGGCTGATGATTATATAACCAAGCCTTTTTCTTTGCCGGAGCTGAATGCCAGAATTAAGGCGGTTCTTCGCCGAGCAGGGCCGGTTGATGATAAAGGAACGCTTGATTTTGAAGATATCCATATGGATTTTACCGCTCATAAAGTCTGGCGAGGGGACAGAGAAGTAAGCTTGGGGCCGACAGAGTTCCGCTTGCTCCGCTATTTGATGAGTAAGCCAAAGCAGGTTTTTTCGCGGGAAGAATTGTTGCGCTCGGTCTGGGGGGCTTCAATCCATGTGGAACTAAGGACGGTAGACGTCCATATTCGCCGCTTGCGGAAAGCTTTAAACGAAGGTGGTGAAGCTGATTTACTCCGTACCGTACGGGCGGCCGGTTATTCTTTGGATACCGAGCCCGGAGATTCTGATGATGAAGACGATGATTTTTAGGAGTTGCGGTTATGAAAAAACTCAAAGAGAAAAAAACATCTCAGCCGATTTCTGATAAGGAAAAAGCTTCCAAAGGCGGATTGCTTGTGGAAGTTATTATTGTATTGGGTCTGGTGGCGGCATTAACTCCTGTGCTTTATAAGCATGTTGCTGACAGACAGCAGGATATTGATAATGTTACGGAA
>JAFWAG010000072.1 GCA_017507765.1 Alphaproteobacteria bacterium
AATGCATATGTTTCCTAAGAAAATGAAAGTCTCTACCCCCCCCGCTAGAAAATAGCGCCAATTCCGGAAGTATCACTGTTGAAGCAATTATTGTGTTAGGGCTGATAGCGGCCTTAACACCGGTACTTTATAAACACGTTGCCGACCGCAGGCAGGATATAGAAAATATCAATGAAGCGAATACGTTGCTCCTGCTTAAAAATGCGGCGGCGGAATATATCGAAGCGAATAAAGACAGTATTACGGTCGGTACAACACTTCTTGAACCTACTGATGTAGGGATAGATATAGAAGGTTACAAAATCGGTATCCGCAAAGAAGATGACGGGACAATAAATGCGATGATAGCCGCCACAGATGCCGGCAGTGATATGAAAGCCGCAAAGGTGGCGTCCTTGCTTGGCGTGTCGGCAGGGATTTATTCGGCGCAGGACACAGCTAAAGCATGGGGAATCAATGGCGTATGGGCAGAAGATGTTTCTAATTACGGGTTTACATCGCTTCCGACCGGAGTTCCGGTAGTTACGACTACTTATGATAAGGAAAACGATGCGGTTTTGGATATGGAAGAAATCTTTACGGAGATTGAAAATCACGAGTTTGCGCAATTAAGTACAAAAAAGCTTTGTTTAAGCGGTGAATGTATTGATGATTGGGAAGCTATTACTTTGGATCCTTTGGAAATAATTGCAGCCTGCAACAATAATACGGCTTGGGCCTGCGAGAAAGGCAGAGAACATTCTTTCAATCACAATTGCCAACAAATAGCCGATTCATACCAAAAGAAAGGGATTAATGCTCCGAACCAGATATATACTCTGACCATAAGCCCAACCGCAAACTCTACCCAAAGGACTTTTTGCTGGTTTAAAGACGGATACGGATTTTCCACCGAAGAAATCCTTGGCGCAAACTGTTCAACGGCAGGGAATATGGCTTGCGAAACCGGATACCTTTATGAAGTAAACCGCTCCTGTCAGGATATTTTTGACGCTTTTACCGTATCAGAGCTTACCAAACCTTCAAAGGGAACTTATTACCTGACTACGGCGGCAACCGGTATAGGCGTGCAAAGAACCTGTTATTTCTTGAATAATAAAGGCTGGCTTGGCTCGGAAATTATTACCGAATGCAATGCTGCAACAACGGGAACTTGTGTAGCAGGATATAACAATGTCCTTAACCGTACTTGCCAAAATATCTATGATACCAATAAAAAAGACGGAATAACCTTTGTGTCGGGAAGATATACCTTAACCAAATCAGCAAGCAATTTTTCGGTTAATCAATATTGCTTCTGTGAAGGAGATACTTGTTACAGCGCCAAAGATATCATAGAAAAATGCAACGAAGGCAAAGGAACTTATAATAATTTTTGTGAAATTGGATATAATCAGCAAATAAATAATTCATGTGAAAGAGTTGTTTATTATGATGATTCTTTTATTTCAGAAATTATTTATATAACAAATCCAACAACTGCCAGAGAAACTTGTTGTGCGGAACAAATAATATCCGGTGTTACTTCCTATGATGAATTATTTAAAGGTGAAGCACGAATTCTGTCCAGTAATATAAAAACAAATCTGGGGGCAGCAAGCAATGTGGCAACATTTGATACCTTAAAGATTTGTGTTGGAAAATATAAAATAGACTTACGGGGCGAAGGCGGAACCGGCTGCGGAAGTTATACTCCCTCTGAAGGTTCAGGGGCTGGAGGAATTATTCACGGGACAAAATCTTTTGCCCAAGATACTGTTTTAAACTTTAAGCGAATAAAAGGAGGATACGCACCAGAACATGGGGGCGGAGAGTACTCTACCGGATGTATGGGTGGTGCGGGTATCGGCGTTTGGGAAAATGACAATACTACACCATCTTTGGTTGTCGGCGGAGGTGGCGGTGGAGCGACCGGTGGCGGAGGATACACCGGTGGCAAAACAGATGTTTACCATTCTTCAAATTGGAATGGACGGAGCTGGGATGGCAATATTGGTTATTCAACTTGGCAATGTACAGCCGTAAACTGTTCTTATGGGGCTATCGGTGGAAGGACAATTAACGCCACACATTACGGAGGGACTGCATTATGTGGAAGCGGATATACCTGTAGCCAGATTCCCGGTGGGAATGGAATAACTACCGGAACTAATTATTATAATACCTCTTACGGAAATCTGGCGGACGGATATGCGTCTATAACTTACTGCGGGAATAACAGCAGTACTTGTCCATAGAAAAAAGAGGGGAAATCTCCCCTCTTTTAAGCTTTAACTTGCGATATGCCGTTAAGCAACCGGCGTGGCGGAAGTTGGAGAATCAGCCGCATCAATCGTCTTTTTAACGTCAAACAAGGACAGTATCGGCATGGCAACATAAATTGACGAGAACGTGCCAATCAATAAGCCCCATAACATCGCAATAGAGAAGCCTCTTAATGCGTCTCCGCCCAAGACTAACAGCACGATAATCGCCAAAAACGTCGTCGTACCCGTTAAAATCGTCCGAGACAAGGTGTCGTTCGTACTGCGGTTAACCAAAGCGTTAAGCTCCATTTTCCGATACTTGCGAAGGTTTTCCCTGACCCTATCATAGGAAACTATCGTGTCGTTCGTCGCATAGCCGGCTACCGCCAAAATCGCCGCAACAACATTCAAGGTAAAGTCTATTTGGAAAATAGAGAAAATACCAAGCGTAGTTACCATAACGAAAGCCAAAGAAAGCGTACAGCCAACGGCAAACTGCCATTCAAAACGAACCCATATGTAAATGAATATCGCCAGTAAGGCTAAGATTGACGCTATGATACTTTTATAAACCAGCTCTGAGCCGACTTTCGGGCCAACAACTTCAACCTTCTGGAACGTAATTCCTTCGCCCAAAGCCGTTTTAATCTTTTCCACCATCTGCATCTGCGTTTTTTCGTCATCGCCTCTGCCCAACGTGTGGATAAGGAAGTTCTGATTATCGCTGCCAATCGCCTGTAAAGAAATGTCTCCAATATTTAAATTGTTGATAGTGTTCCTCATTTCGCCAATGTCCAACGGCTTTTCCGATTGAATCTCAATCAAAATGCCGCCTTTGAAGTCAATGCCGTAATCAAGCCCTTGCCAAAACAAAGAACCTATACTGGCAATAACCAATAAAAACGAAAAAACAAAAGCTGCTTTGCGTTTACCAACAAAATCATAATCCGTTTTGCGTGTAACAAATCCAATAAACTTTGTCATTTTTATTCCCTTTAACCTTATATGGTTATGTGTTTAGGTTTTCTGTATTTAACCCACAGCAACATGATAATCTTGGTCATGAAAATTGCGGTGAACATCGTGGTAAGAATACCAATGGCAAACGTTACCCCAAAGCCCTTTACCGGACCGGTTCCCAAGAAGAACAGAACCATGGCACAGAATAAAGATGTTAAGTTAGAATCCACAATCGCACTGAAAGCGTTTTTAAAGCCGGCTTCAATAACGTTTAGCGGAGAACGCCCCAAAGCAACCTCTTCCCTCATACGTTCGTAAACCAGAATGTTTGCGTCAACGGACATACCGATTGTCAGAACAATACCGGCAATACCGGGAAGCGTTAAAGTTGCGCCAAGCATACTTAACAAACCAACTTGCATAATAACGTTAAATAACAGAGCAATGTTGGCAAACAAACCAAACAAGCCGTAAGCAATTAACATAAATGCCAAAACCACAAGCATACTGATAACACAAGCGATTTTGCCTGCTTCAATCGAGTCTGCGCCTAAATCAGGACCGACGGTGCGTTCTTCGATAACTTCCAAAGGAGCAGGAAGTGCGCCGGCTCTGAGCATCAATGCCAAATCACGGGCGGTTTCGGAAGTAAAGTTTCCGGTAATTATACCGCTGCCGCCAACAATCGGACTGTTGATAACCGGTGCGCTGATAACTTTGCCGTCCAAATAAATCGCCAACCTTTTGCCGACATTTTCTCTGGTCGCACTGCCAAAGCGTTTGGCTCCGAAGCTGTCAAACTTAAAGCTTACAACCGGAGAGCCTGCGTCATAGGAAACCTGAGCATCGGTAAGGTGTTCACCGCCTACCACTACGTTTCTTTGCAAAACATATTGGTTGGCATAGCCGTCTTCGCCTGCCGCAAGGAAAGAAGAAGGAGAAAGCTTTCCTCTTTGTGCGTCATACGGAGTCGTTGTTTCGTCAACAAGGTAAAAAGACATCTTTGCCGTTTTACCCAAAAGCTGTTTAATCCTTTCCGGATTGGTTACGCCTGGGAGCTGAACCTGAATACGGTCGGTGCCTTGGCGATGAATGGAAGGCTCTCTGGTGCCAAGTTCGTCAATACGCTTTCTGACAATTTCAACCGACTGGTCTACGGCAGAATTGCGCATCTTGGTCAATGCCTGCGAAGTGTAAGAAAGGAAGATTTCCGAACCTTTGCTTTCAACCAAAAGATTTGCACGGTCAATCTTTGCCATAAGGTCTCTGGCTTTTGCAACATCGCCAGAATTAAGGATTTTAACCTTCACAAACTCTCCGTCCGTGCGCAAGTCAACGTACCGGATACGATTTTCTCTTAACGTACTGCGGGTTGCGTCCAACATGGAATTAAGCTGTTCCGTAACTAAATCCGCAAACTTAACTTCCAACAAAAGATAAGAACCGCCCTGTAAATCAAGGCCTAAATTAACCGGCTGCCACCACGAAGGAAAACGTTCCTGCACAAAATCACGGTTAAAAACGTTCGGCAATGCAAAAAATATGCTCGCCAAACTGACTGCGCTTACAATAAGGAGTCTCCATTTTGATATTTTTACCATTATTAAGCCTTACTCTTTATCTTTCTTTGTGTCGTCATCAGAAGTTAATGCTTTTTCAAGCTCTTCCGCTTTGGCAGGAGCCTTAGCATTTTTAGAGTCTTTCTTGCCGGAATTGTCGTAAATGGGCCCGCCGGCTTTGGATATAACCGAGGCAACCATTTCTTTTATCATGGTTACTTTAACGGCCGGAGCAATTTCAACTTCGACTTCCGTATCGCTTACCTTGGCAACCTTTCCGACTATGCCGCCGCAAATGATTTTATCACCCTTGCCAATGGCGTTGATTTCTCTTTTATGCTCCTTCATTCTTTTCGTCTGAGGGCGAATCAAAATGAAATAAAAAATCGCAAAAATAATCACGAATTGGAATAAAAGCTTCATGCCAGTTCCTTCCGGAAGCATTTCAGCAGTTTCGGTAGTTTGGGCTAAGGCTTGATTTATAAACATTATTTACTTCTCCTTAATTTTTGTCTGGGTTGAATATAGTCATTATTTATTTTTTTTCAAGATAAAGGAGCGGATCAACCGCTTTTGTGCCTTTTCTTATCTCGAAATGAACTTGGGGAGAGGTTACATTGCCGGAACGTCCGGCTTTGGCGATTAACGCTCCACGTTTTACTTCCTGCCCTCTTTTCACCAAAAGCTTGTCATTATGGGCATAGGCAGTCATCCAAACGCCGGAATGCTTGATTAAAACTAAATTGCCAAAGCCCTTTAGTTCATTGCCGGCATAGGCGATTACTCCGTTATCCGCCGCATATACCGCATCGCCTTTCTTCGCCGAAATGTTTATGCCGTCATTGTGGCGACCTTTATCAACCGGTCCGTAAGAAAGCAAAACCTTGCCCTTATGCGGCCAGCCGAAAGCTTTGCCCGAACGAGCGG
>JAFWAG010000073.1 GCA_017507765.1 Alphaproteobacteria bacterium
ATGGCTTCCGGTACGCATGCGAATAATTACCTTCGGGATAAATATCGTATAATGGTTGCCGGCGGTGGAGCTGCCAGCAATGGCGGCGGCGGAAATAATTGCGGAGGTGGAGGTACTGCTGCCGGTTGTAAAGGAGTAGGTGGTACGGGTAGGAATGGTAGTCCAGGAGGACTCGGTAGAACGTATATGTATGGTATTGGTTATAGTAGTACATATAATGGCAGTTTAGATACAGGAGGATATTCTGTTTCTGGCGGTGTCAATAACGCCCCTGTTTGTTCTCAAGGAGTAGGTTATTCCGGCGGAAACTTTGGTGGTGGGGCAAAAAATTCTTGTACCGGTGGCGGCGGAGAAGGATTTGGCTCCGGAGCAGGTTGGCTAGGGGGCAAAGACGGTGGCGGCGGAGGCTATGGTGCTGCTGCTTGGGGGGCCGGAGGAGGATATGGCGGCGGTGCACATAACGCCTCATATGGAGCCGGCGGCGGAGGCGGCAGAGTATGCTTAAAGAGTATGCCGTCCGGTTGGCCTGCTTGCAGTCAAGATATCTTTGTCTTTGACGAAGGCGGAGGAATTAGCGGTGGTAATACGGAAGCAAACGGAGGAACTTCTGACGGTAACGGTATTTTCCGCATCTGGTTACTGGAAAAATAAGAACGTTTTTTCTTCTGTTGACAAAGTGTTTGACAATGCAAAAGAATGCGAGTATATTCCTTATACTTTTTGATTTTTAGGCAGGAGAAATATAATGACAGAAGAAAGATATGAAAGCAGTATCGCATGGGTAGAAGAGCAAGACAGACCCAATAAAGCTTACCTTTACAACTTTGAAAGTGAATATGCTTGGCAAATAGCTACCCTTTATGGATATGTTGTGGTGGACGGTGATGTTTTGCGTCCCAAAAATGAAAATTGGACAAAGATATTCCATATTACCAATCTGCTTGATGAAATGGGCATAAGTTATGATGTGAAAAATGTGAGGGCCGGTTTCTTTAGAAAAGAGGGAGTCATGGTAACCCTTCCAAATGAAGATGATAGATATGCCTTGATTAAATATCTGACTGCTTATGAAAATAAGAAAATAGAAGCAATGGCGGAAATGGCTGATTATGATACCAAAATAAAGATGGTTGCCGGAGCTTTTAAAGTTACGGAACAGGGATATTTGGAAACTCCTAAAGTCTATGGCAAAAATCCGGAATTGCTTTTACAGACAGATGTTAACTTTAAAGCCGCTATGGCCGCTTTGCGCAGTCTTAATTGCGGAGTGTCGGAAATGCATCAGGGAAAGAACAGCTTTGTTCTGATTCCCGATGGTAAGGAAACCCAAAACATAATTAACGATATAAAGTTTGCCGGTTTGGTTTTAAACTCTCAGCAAAAACAAAAAAGCTTGAGCAGATAAGCTGCCGTTAAACTCTTTTTTATCTTTATTCCGGCTTTTAAATGTTGTCCGGCTCAATGGTGCGGACACGTTTACAAAGAGCCGGAATTAAAGCTCTGGCTATGTCTGGATGTTCGTTCATAAGGTCGTAAAGCTCTATGCCACGAAGGCGGAACATAAGCGTGTCATCAATCGCTGAAATCGTTAAGTTTATCGGAGCAGGGTCAAAAGCATACGTTGCCCCGAAATAAGAGCTTTTGCCGAGTTCTTTTATCGTCTTGCCGTCTTTTTCAAAACGCACCATGCCTTGGACGATGATGTATAATGAATCTAAGACACCGCCTTCTTTGATAATGTCAGAACCGATTATCGCCGGAACGTCCGTGCTTTTCTTTACAATGTCGCTTAAAACCGATTCCGGAATGCCGGCAAATAAGGGAATCGTTTTTAAAAATAAAACTTTTTCAAAGGTTAAACGCATTGCCGTAATCTCCTAATCAAATACAAAATGAGCTATGCGGGACACTTCCGGACAGTTATCTCGGAAACATACCGTTGCAAAGTCTTGCAGTTCTTCTTTGGGGGCAACTTGGCTTAATGCCCAGACTGCCGTTTCACGGATTAAATTATCCGGATTTGCCGTGGCAAACAGTAAGACGTCTTTTAACTTTTTATCTTTGCTTTTGCCCGCAAGGTAAATCGCAGATGCCGCCGTCCAAGAGTGCAGGTTACCGCTTGCATAGTAAATTAAATCAGCAATACGGTCGGAAAGATTTAAAGTGCCGATGAACGGCTCTTCCGCTTCCTGAAGCCGACGGCCGCAAGTGAACGGAAGCGTAAGGGAAGAACTGATATCGCCGTAATAGGCTAAAAGCTCTTTTAAACTTTTTATTCTTTCTTGGCTTTGTTCCCTCTCCGTTGTCAAGGCAGCGTCAAGAGTCTTTAACGGTTCGGAAAGTCCTTTATGCTTGCTGCGTTTAATGTCGCTCTGAGCTGAGGCAATCCATGCCAAATGTTCAAACTCGCTTTTAAGGCGTATGTTTAAACGGGCAGAATTGTCGCATTCGGCAAAACGGTAATCTTTAGAAGTTAAAATCCTTAAAATAACCGTTTGTAAATAACGGGAAGAGTTTTCCAAAGCTTCCAATAAAATTGTCTGGGCTTTTTGTCCTCCGATACGGCCAATGGTGTTGATAATTCGAACCTGCAAAGAAATCGAAGTTTCTTCGGAATATAAAGCCGATTGTAAATAAGGCAGAGCTTCTTCGTTTAGCTTTAACAGACCTTCGGCGGCGTCTTCCCGAAGTTCGGGAACCGTAAGCGCATATATCAATTCGTCTGCAAGCTTTGTAGTCCTTAGCTTGCCGGCGGCGACTACGGCGGCTTGCCGGACAGATAAAGAGCTGTCATGCAGTAAAGGGAATAACGGGCGGTAATATTCTTTAAGCTTGGCACTGCCGATAATCTTGGCAACCAGTTTCCTTTGTTCTTCATCGTCAGAGTTGAGCAAGCCTGCTATCGTCTGAGCCGCAATGAAAGAACCCTCCAGTCCTCCCTTTAATAAGCCGATGGCAGCTCCTTCAACCATTGTAGGATTGTTTAAATACCAAGAAACTTTGGCATAGGTTTGCTCTCCGCCAATTACACAGTATGCCCGTAAGGCTCGGTTGCGGACTTCTGGGGACGGGTCAAGTTCGACTAAGTTAAGAATTAACGGTAAGGCACTTTTCGCTCGCAAAACTTCTAAGCGAGAAAGGGCAAAAAGGCGGACTCTTTCCTCCGGATTGTTTAACGAATAGGAAAGAAGGTTGTAAATATTCGGACTTTCCGAAACTTCCAAAACCCGCAGGAAGTAAATGGTAGTTTCAATATCTTGGTTTAAGACTTCGCCGGAAATGAAATCCTGTAATTTCTTGTCTTCTAAGAACAGGCGGCCGCCCCACCAATAACGACTGGTTAAGGTGTCATAGGTGATGTGGATATAAAGCCGGAAAGTTACATAGGAAAGTATGGTTACCAAAACCGCAATTACCAATAAAGCAAGCGGTAAATCCCAATAAGGCTGATAGGCTTCCATTGCCATTAAAGCTCCGCCTGCGGCAATAATGCTTAAAGGCTCGACAATGATGCGGCGCACTGCGGATAAACGCTTACCCAAAGACGGAAGCAAAGGTACCGAGAAAGCTTTGGCGGTCGGCGTTAAAACCAGTTTATAAATAATGTCTTTGCCCATACGGGAAAGCGAAAGAAGCCATAATAAAATGAAGAAACAGCCTGCCGCACCGATAAAAAGGAAAATCGGCAGGGTTAATATAGTAGCTTTTAAGCTTCTGACCCATGGGCAGTAATGGAATAAAAGTACTATTGCTAAGGTCAGAACTCCGGCAAAGACATGGAACATCGCAAAAAATGCGGTCATGTTGGCAAGCCATTCTCCGTATACGGCGTATACGCCCTGATAAAAAGCGTAGTCAATGAAATATCCGCCAATGATAAACAGGCTTATCATAACAAAGAAACAACATACCAAAGAAAGCTGCCGAGGAGAGTTCTTTATGCCTTGGACGGTATAGGTCGAAGAGTCAGGCTTATGTTTATCAAGATGCTTGGCTATGCGGTAAAGCATAACGCCGGCAATAAACAGTAAAATCGTGCTGATGAAAATTAAGTTTATCGGCAAAACAAAATAAACCAAAACCGTAACGGCAAGGCCGCTGGTAATCATGGCTACGGCTTCGGTCAAAAGAATGGCGATAAAACGCCACGATTTCCAATCATAATTGCAAAAGCGCAGGGCTATCAGCATAAAGGTGATATCGCTTAAAATTACGCAAACCGTCTTCCAAACCATTAAAGAGGAAATCGAAAACAGAATGTATTGCCCAAAATAAAGCAGATAAAGCATAAAGGTGATGATGGATAAGGCAATTAACGTAATGCCGGACATCATGCCGGGTTGCTTTTTGATGCGGATAAAATGAAAAGCGCCGATGCTCATCAAAAGTCCGGATACCATAAAGACCAGTGGAAGGTAAGCTCCGGAAAACTCGTAAAGGAACATTGAGGACGATGCCGTTTCAAGCAGCAAAGAGGCAACTCTGCGAAGCAAATCACAACAGAAAAGCAAAAGCAAAAGTTTTGCTTCGCCGGTTCGGAGCCGTAAAATGTCGTTTAAGGTTTTATCTGCGGTCACTTTATTTTACTCCCATAAGGATAGCCGCATAATCTTCGGCTGTAAAAGGCTGCAAATCATCGGCACTTTCGCCTACGCCAATATAGTGTACGGGTATTTTAAACTTATCTGCAAGGGCTACCACGACACCTCCTTTGGCTGTACCGTCAAGTTTGGTAACTATCATTCCGGTAACACCAAGCATAGAACTAAATGCTTCAACTTGCAAATGCGCATTCTGTCCTACGGTAGCGTCTAGAACCAAAATACAGGAATGAGGGGCGCTCGCATCGATTTTCTTTATGACCCGAACGATTTTTTCCAATTCGGACATCAAGGTACTTTTGTTTTGCAGGCGTCCGGCAGTGTCGATTAACAAAATATCGTCGCCGTGTTTTTTGCTTTGCTGATAAGAATCATAAATAAGGCCGGCGGCATCGGCTCCGTCGGGAGCAGAATAAACCGGACAGCCGGAACGTTCGCCCCATACTTTTAACTGTTCAACCGCTGCGGCTCGGAAGGTGTCTCCGGCAACCAGACTGACTTTTAAGCCTTCAGAGGTAAACTTTTGCGCAAGTTTGCCGATAGACGTGGTTTTGCCTGCGCCGTTTACGCCGGCAAACAAAATAACATAAGGCTTTTGGGTGCGGTCGATTACCAAGGGCTTGGCTATAGGCTCTAAGATACCGGCAATTTCTTTGCTTAGGAAGTGGCGAACTTCTTCGTCGGCGACTTCTTTGCCAAACTTTTCTTTGCTGAGGCTTTGGGAAAGTTTTGAGGTTGCCGCATAGCCGACATCAGCCATGAGCAAAAGGTCTTCCAATTCCTCTATGGCTTCGGCATCAAGGCGTCTTTTCGTGAATACGTTGCCGATACCGGTAACCAAAGAGTTGGAAGTCCGGTTTAATCCGCTTTTTAATTTGTTAAAAAAGCCCAGCATTAAATAAGCTCTCCTTGTAAGAAACCGTCTTGCCAAGCGGTTATTTTTACCTCTGCCACTTCTCCAATGCGTCCCGTCTTGCCGCATAGCTTTACCGGAATGTAGTGGCTGTCGCTTCCTTCGTTCGGTTTTTCCAGTAAAACCGATGCGGTTAATCCTACCCTTGATGCAAGGTAATATGCAAGCAGTCTTTCACCTTGTCGGCGCAAAAAAGCGGCTCTTTCTTTGCGGATTGGCGGGGCGACTTGTTGCATCTTTGCCGCCGGAGTTCCTTCCCGTTCGGAATAAGGGAAAACGTGCAGAAGAACTATGTTGCAACGGGTGATTAAGTCCGCAGTTTCGGCAAACATAGCTTCGTCTTCGGTCGGGAAGCCGGCAATAAAATCTGAACCAAAGACTATATCCGGTCGGGCTTGGCGAAGCCGGTCGCAAAGATTTATGACTTGTTCCCTGCGGTGGCGGCGTCCCATTCTTTTTAAAATTACATCACTGCCGGATTGCAAAGAAAAGTGTATGTGCGGCATAATTCTAGGCTCGGAACTGAACAGAGCTAAAAGCTCATCATCAAAGGCGGCAGGGTCCAAAGAGCTGAAACGGAGTCTTTGGATTTGCGGAACATTTTCCAGTAAGGTGCGGGCAAGTCCGCCTAAGCGAGGGAGGGTCGAGGCATCATCGCCGTAAGCCGCAATATTTACGCCGGTAAGAACAAACTCGGTAAAGCCGGCGGCGGCTAAACGCTTGGCTTCGGTGATAATTCGTGCGGGAGGGACACTGCGGTTTCTGCCTCTGGCTTTGGGGACGATGCAAAAGGTACAGCGGTAATCGCAGCCTTGTTGGATTTGTAAAAAAGCACGGGAGCGACCTTCAAAACCGCCCAAAAGATGCTCGGAAAAGCCTTCTTCTTCCATAATGTCGCTAACGTTAAATGCCGGAGCCTGTAAAGAAAAGTTATCCGCCGATAGCTTTTCACGATTGCCAAGTACTCGGTCTACTTCCGGCATGGTCGCAAACTTTTCCGGGTGAACCTGAGCCGCACAGCCGGTAACAATTAAAAGAGAGTTAGGGTTTTCTTTGCGAAGTTTGCGAATGGTTTGGCGGCATTGCCGCTCTGCTTCTCCGGTAACGGCACAGGTGTTGACAACAACTGCGTCAATATCGGTCGGGACAATTTCTTTAATCAGTTCCGATTCATAAGTGTTAATCCGACACCCTAAGGTAATAACCCGTACAGACATATCAGCACAAATCCTTTGCGGAAGAAAGCCGCTCGTTTAACGATACGGTGAAGGGTAAGAAGGCCTTGAGCTGCGTGGAGAAAAGTTCGGACTGTTAGGATCGTTTTGCATAAGATGCTTGGTTTCGGCATCTATTCTATCCTGATAAATCTTTTGGACGCTTTTAAGCGCGCTTTCCAATTCGTCAGGAGTAAGCTCTTGCTCCAACTGGTCTCGCAAAGGTATGGCATCGGAATATTTATCCATGACCGCCAACTGCGCCCAACGATAAGCAAAAATCTGACTTAACGGAAGTATCGTGCCGGTGTTGTACATCTTGGCTATTTCAAACTCGGCAGCTCCGTGTCCACGGCTGGCAGCAGAAAGAAAACAGTCAACCGCATCGACTTTTTCTTTCTCGTCCTTAGAGTCTCGAAGCGAAAGGGCGGTTTGGTAAAGCTCTGTTACGTCTTTTATCTTTTTGCAACGTTCCGATGTATAGGTAAAATACGTTATCGGCTGTTCGGAAAGAGGCTGCTTTTCTGCCGCTATGGAAACTTCGGGAAGCACCATAATTCCAAAAAGAAAAGATAGATAAATAAACTTAGGCATTGTATTCTCCGCCGCGTATGGTTTTATTAAAACGTACTTACTTAAAGACAATTTAAACTAGCTTTGGCTCTTTTAGCAATTAGATAAGTGTAAAAATGAGAAAAATTATTTTATTTTTAGCTTTTTTCTTTGCCTTGGCAGGAGAAAGTACCGTTATGGCGGAGCCTTTTTCGGCAAAGCTTGTCCCGTTAAAGGAAAATGCTCTTCCGGATAAGCCGTTTATGGTTGCGATTGTCTTTAATTTCGAGTCGGGTTGGCACTCGTATTGGCGTAATCCCGGAGAGGCAGGAGAGGAAACCAGAATAACCTTTGAACTGCCGGAAGGATTTAAGGCGGGAGAAATTAACTGGCCAGTGCCGGAACGCTTTGAAACCGCCGGATTTAAAGAGTTCGGCTATACCGGAAAAGCTTATCATTTCGCCCAAATTATTCCGCCGGAAAATTATGCGGATTCCGTTATTCCGATAAAAGCAAAGGTATCGTTGCTTTTGTGCGGAAAGGAATGCTTGCCAAAGGAGGAAGAACTGTATCTTTCTTTGCCCGTGAAGGACGGAGAAACTGAAAGCCTTAATCCGGAGTTGGCAGAGGTGTATGCTTCTTTACCAATTCCTTATGCCGGTGGGGTTACTTTTGAAGATAAGGGTGAAGTTTTGGAACTCTCTTTTCCGGAGGAGTTAAGCAAAGATGCAGACTTTTTCCCCTATCAAAATGAAATAGTGCCGGAAGAAAAAGCTCACATTAACGGTAATGTTTTAACTTTGGCAAAATATGAAAGTTCTTTTTCCCCCGCAGAGGTCGGAGGGGTTTTGCGTATGGACGGCAAAAGTTATGAAGTTTTGGCAAAACCGTTTGTCGTCAAAGAAGGAAGATTTGCGCTTTTAACGGCTTTGTTGCTTGCCTTTGTCGGAGGGTTAATCCTTAATTTTATGCCTTGTGTTCTGCCGCTTTTGTCGTTGAAGATTTTGGGGATTGTTCGGGCGGAAAAAGAAAAAGTCCGCCGCAACAGTGTTGCTTATGCCGCAGGTGTTATTGCTTCTTTCTTAATCATAGCCGGAATTATAACAATTTTGAAAAGCGTAGGAACATCTTTGGGGTGGGGCTTTCAAATGCAAAACCCGCAGTTTGTCTTTTTCCTTATCGGGTTAATGATGTTGCTTGGTTTGATGCTTTCCGGATTTTTGGAAGCCGGAGCTTCGCTTGTCCGCTTTGGCGCCGGTCGGCAAGGAGCTTTTGCTTCCGGTGTGCTTGCGGTGCTTTTGGCTTCCCCGTGTGTGGCGCCGTTTATGGGGACGGCTATGGCTTATGCGCTGACGGCGGCTCCGGAAACGGTATTTTTGGTTTTCGGGGTTATGGGCTTTGGTCTTGCTTTCCCGTTCCTTTTGCTTTCTTTGCATACCGGTTGGGTCAAATATATGCCTAAGTCCGGATTGTGGAGTAAGCGTTTGCAGGAGTTTTTGGCTCTTCCATTGTATGCTACTTCGGTTTGGCTTGCTTGGGTGTTGGAAAAACAAATGGGAGCCGTCGGCATTTATTGGGCGCTTGGGCTACAGACGGCTATAATTGCGGCGGTCTTTATGAAGCGTAAGTATGTTGCTTTGGGGGCGGCGATAGTGTTTATCGCCGGTTTGCTCTTCTTGACGGAGGGCAAAGCGGGAAAGCCGGATTTACAAGGAAAATATGTCGAGTGGCAGCAATACAGCGAGCAAAACCTGCAAGCCGTTCGTGACGAAGGAAAACCGGTGTTTTTAAAGTTCTCTGCGGCGTGGTGCTTGACTTGTCTGGTGAATGAAAAATTAGTACTGGATACCTTGGAAACCAAAGAGCTGTTTGAACGCAAAAATATTGTTCCTATGGCGGCAGACTGGAGCGCAAAAGATGCCGAGGTAACCAAAGCTTTGAACAGTTATGGCTATAACGGTGTGCCGTTGTATGTGTATTATCCCGAAGGTAAAAACTCTGCTTTCCGAGTCTTGCCACAGCTGTTGACCGGAGCTATGCTTTTAAAAGCGTTTGACGAGGAATAACTTTAAAGATGGAAACTTTTAAATATACCAGTTATGCATTCGATGCCGAAAAAGGCGTGCTTTCCCTTAATTATGCCGTGGATGATGCATATACTTTCACCGAAAGAATTATTTTCCCAAAGCCGTTTAGAAACCTGTCCGAAAAGGAAGAGCGGGCTTTGCTCCGAGTCTTTCGGGCTTTGCATATCGCTGCGGGGGTCAGCTATTACAAAGCTTTCCTGTGTCCGAAAATGGAAGTGATGACTGAGCCTTTGACCCATAATGAAGCCGTGTTTTTTACGGACTTTTACATAAAGGGCTTGGGTGAGTTTTCTTTCCGTAATGATGTGGTTATCAAGCCGGATTTTAAGCCCGAAGCAAATTATGTTGAGCCGGAAACTTTGGATTTGCCGCAACGGATTTTAGTTCCCGTGGGCGGAGGAAAAGATTCTTCGGTCGTAACCGAGGTCTTGAAAAATGCCGGATATAAGCCGGTTTTGTTTGCTGTGGGGCAGCCAAAGCCAATTAAAGAATGTATGGAAGTCGCCGGTTTGGAAACCTTAATCGTTAAAAGAGAGGTTTCTCCGTTGTTATTGGAGCTTAACCAAGCAAATAATACCTTTAACGGTCATGTTCCGGTTACCGGAATCCTTTCCTTTATTATGGCGGCGGTTTCTATTCTTTATGGATTTTCTGCGATTGTCATGGCTAATGAACGGTCGGCGAATGTCGGCAATGTTCGCAAAGACGACATGACGGTTAATCACCAATGGAGCAAGTCATTAGAGTTTGAAACCGCTTTCCGTAATTTCGTGGGGCAAAATCTGTTTTTAGGTTTGGAGTATTTTTCTCTTTTGCGGGGGGTGTCAGAGTTGGCTATTGCCAAGAAGTTTGCAGAGCTTAAGGCTTATCACCCTGTCTTCACAAGCTGTAACCGAGCTTTTAAAATTGATGAAAGCAAAAGGATTGAGCACTGGTGCGGCGTGTGCGACAAGTGCCGTTTTGTATTTTTGGCGTTGGCTCCGTTTATGAAAAAAGCGGAAATGGTAAAGATTTTCGGCACTAATCTGTTGGCGGAACCTTCGCAGGAAAGAGGATATAAAGAGCTTTTAGGTTTGGCGGCGTATAAGCCTTTTGAATGTGTCGGGGAAATTGAAGAGTCGGCAGCAGCACTTTCTTTGCTTGCTTCCGAACCGGAGTGGCAGGACGATTATATCGTGCAAAAGCTTTTGCCGGAAGTGGAGGCTAAGTACGGGGACTGTCAGAACTTTATTCGTGATGCTTTTACCAAAAGCCGGAAACATAATATTCCCAAGGAGTATTTAAGTGCGCTTGGCTGAACTTGGAAAACAAAAGATTGCCATATGGGGCGAAGGCAGAGAAGGTAATGTTGTTGCTCGCCTGCTTGAGGCTGAGGGCAGGGAATACTCCTTTATATCAGATGCGGATAAAGATGATTTGGAACAATTCTCCGTCGTCATTAAATCCCCCGGGGTCAGTGTTTATAAACCGGAAATAATTCGGGCAAAGAAAAACGGAGTTTACTTTACTTCGGCAACAAACTTATTCCTTGCCGAAGCGATGTGCCGTGAAAAACGCCCTACTCTTATTGGTATTACCGGAACTAAAGGTAAAAGTACTACTTCGGCTTTGACTGCCCATATCCTTTCTGGTTTGGGGTATAAAACTTTTCTGGGCGGTAATTTCGGAACTCCGCTTTTGGAGGCTTTGCCAACGCTTGATGTCTATGATTTTATTGTTGCGGAAGTGTCCAGTTATCAAGCCGCAGATTTGGAATGCGGGTTTGATGCCGCTTTGGTGAATAACCTTTATCCCGAACATTTAAACTGGCACCTTTCGCATGAAAAATATTATCAAGATAAGCTGAATATTTTTGCCCGTACGCCAAAGAAAATCGTTAACGGAGCCGATGCAAAACTGGCAGAAATGACCAAGGATATGCAGGTGATAGCTTTTAATGTTACTGATGCAACGGAAGGATTTTACCTTGAAAACGGTGATGTGTATAAGGGAAATGTAAAGTACTTATCAGGTACGGAGCTTCCTTTGCCGGGGGCGCATAATCTTGCGAATCTGTGCGGGGCTTTGACGCTTATTCAGGCGTTGGGCGTGAAGGCAGAGCCGGAAAAAATCGCCGTGATTTTAAGCTCTTTTAAACCGTTGCCGCACCGCTTACAAATTGTAGCCAAAGGAGATGTGTGCTTTGTGGACGATAGTATTTCAACAACGCCGGAAACGGCTATGGCGGCTTTAGATGTGTTTGCCGGACGGCCGATTACTTTGATTGCTGGTGGTTTTGACCGTGGGCAGGATTATGCCGAATTAGCCAAAAAAATCCGGCAGAATAACGTGAAAGTAGTTACCCTTCCCGATACCGGAAGCCGAATATGCGCAGAGGTGCAAAAATGCGGCGGGGAAGCATATGAAGCCGCAGATATGGCTTCGGCAGTTCGTAAAGCCAAAGAAATAACTCCGGTTGGGGGCGTGGTTTTATTATCTCCCGCAGCCCCAAGTTACGGAGTTTATAAAAACTTTGAAGAACGAGGCAAAGCCTTTGCCGAGTTGGTTTAACCGCGGCCTCTGTCCAATTTCCTTTGTGCCAAAATCTGGTTGGGACTTTGCTTGCTTGCCGTAGTTTTTTTCGTTTTGGTGTATTTGTTTGGATTGGCAATTCTTAAAGCACTGTTTTTGTCTTTGCGTTTTATTACCAATTTCTTGGCTTGCTTGGCAAGGCGTTCGGAAGTGGCGGTTACCGTAGTCGGCGAGGTGTTTGCCAGTTCCCCGTTATGACCGGCGGCAAAGTCAACTTTCTGTTTGGCTGCGGCGGCTTCGTTGTTTAAATATTTTGCCACTTCTTTATCCGTTCCTTCGGGACGCTTTTCTTTGGTTTCTTTCGGTATTTCCGGAGAAGTCGTAACTTTTTGCGTCGGCGTGGATATTTTATCTTCGGCTACTTTAAGAGCGTCACCGTCTTTGTGCTGTTTGTTTTTTTCTTCCATAACTTACGTCCTTTGCAAGGGTTAACGAGAGTATGAGGCGTTTCTTTGCGCCGCAATAAAACGAATGCGGGAAGCTTTCTTTTCCGCTTGTTCTTTGGCGTCGGCTTTGTCGGACATTTTATGCCTTATCCGCTTGCCGGCAATTCTTATACTTTCGGCTTTGTCATAATCATGCTTTCTTAAAGCCGAACGAAGCTTTTTTATCCCAAAAGTAGCGGTAACCAGTTGGGAAGAGGATAGGTCGTTGCCAAACTCTCCGGTAACTCGGTTCCTTCCCCATTCTTTTAGGCTGAGGTAGTTTTCTTTGTTTTCCTGAACCTCTTTAACCGCCTTTTCACCGTCAAAAACTTTTTCTTCCTGAGGCTTTTGCTGGTATACGGTGTCGTTTATCTTTTGGTTGCGGTTTTCATTTTCGTTTAAAATCCGAGAAAGTGTATCCATGTTTTCCGCTTTGACTTTGATAAGGGTGCCGTCAAGCGTGAAAGAAGGAAGCTTCTCCGGTTCTTTTTGCTTGTCTGCGGCGGGAGAGGAAGGGTCAGAGTCTCCGCTGTCAGAGCCGATTTTGTTTAAAAGCTCACGGAAGGTGGAACGGTTGCGCTCGTTGGGATAGATTTCCAAATACTTATTTATTGCTGCGTAAACGTCCTTCATCTCTCCCGTCGGAGAGCGTCCGGTCAGAAATACCGCCTTTAATATTCGGCGGGCTTCTTCGATGCTTACCGTTGCAACTTTTTCTTCCATTACGCTTCTCTTTATTTTAAATATTAACTATAATGGTAGCCCGAAAAGGGTGTTTTTGTCAAGGTTTTTCAAATGACTGTAGTTGTCGGATTGACCGGAGGAATTGCAACAGGAAAAACGACTTTGGCTCGGTTCGCCGAGGCGGAAGGAGTGCCGGTTTTTTATGCGGATAAAGCGGTGGCGGGATTGTATCAAACGCCAGAAGTCTTGCTTGAGCTTGCAAAGGCTTTTCCGGAGGCAGGTTTCCTTTCCTCTGATGCTCCGTTTGAAACGGTAAGAAAGATTGCCGTCGATAGAGAAGCGTTACTTCTTTTGGAAAAAATTATGCACCCTTTGGTCGGGCAAAAGGCAGAAGAGTTTATTGCCGAAGCAGTTAAAAACAATGTCCCTTTGGTGCTTTTGGAAGTGCCGCTTTTATTTCAAAGCGGAATGGACGCTTTGTGCAGTTATGTCATTGCCTTGCAAGTGCCGGAAGAAATCCAACGCCAAAGAGCTTTGGATAGACAGGGAATGACCGAAAAAAAGTTTTCCTTTTTGCATGAACGGCAAAATAGCGGATATAAAAATAAAGCTGACTTTATTATTGATACGTCTTGTAGTATTACAGATGCAGAACAAGCATTGAAAACAATATTGGCAAAAATAAAAGGAGAAGAAAATGGCAGCAAAAGTTCGTAAGGCAGTTTTCCCCGTGGCAGGACAGGGAACAAGATTCCTTCCGGCAACTAAAGTCGTGCCGAAAGAAATGTTGCCGATAGTTGATAAGCCTTTAATCCAATATGCCGTGGAAGAAGCTAAAGAGGCGGGAATAGAGGAGTTTATCTTTGTTGATAGCCGTGGGAAAACCATGATTGCCAATCACTTTGATTACAATCCCGAACTTGAAGATGCTTTGTTCGCCAAAGGAAAGCATGAGCTTTTGAAAAAAGTACAGGAAAGTACTTTGCCTTCCGGTTTGGCAGCCTATACCAGACAGGAAAAAGCCTTGGGTCTTGGTCATGCGATTTGGTGCGCCAGAAAGTTTATTGCCAATGAACCTTTTGCGGTTTTGTTGCCTGATGATTTGTTCTTTTATACTCCGAACTGTTTGAAACAGTTGGTTGATGAATATGAACGTACCGGAGGATATTTGCTGGCGGTTCATGATATTCCCGTGGAAGATACCAATAAATACGGAGTCTTGAAAATTGCCAAAGATGACGGTTTGACCGTAACGGCCGAAATCCTTGTGGAAAAACCAAAGCCGGAGGAAGCTCCTTCAAATGTGGCGGTTGCCGGAAGATATATATTGTCGCCGGAGATTTTTGAGGCTTTGGAAAAAAAAGCCATAGGTTCCGGCGGGGAAATCCAACTTACCGATGCCATAACTTCTTCTTTGGGTAAAGTAACTTGCACCGGTTTGCGCTTTAAAGGCAAACGCTTTGATTGCGGAACTATGGAAGGGTGGCTGGAAGCAAATCTTTATGTCGGACTGCAAAGAGAAGACAGCCGAGACCTTTTGACGGCTTATTTGGAAAAGCTTGGCTTTAGCCGAGAAAATAAAGACAGCGACTTTTAAGCCGAGAGGATTTTTTCCAGATAGTTGCTTAAACTTTCCATGACTTGGATGCGGGCATAACGCTTATTATTGCCGGAAACCAAAATCCACGGCGCATACCAGTTATCGCAAAGTGCAAGCATATCATCAAAAGCAACTACATATTCATTCCACTTGGAACGGTTACGCCAATCTTCATCGGTTATTTTCCATTCTTTATAAGCGGTTTTTTCCCGCTTTTTAAAACGTTTAAGCTGCTCTTCTTCGGAAATACAAAGCAAAAACTTGATAAGGTGGTTCTTTTCTTTGACTAAAAGATCTTCAAAGTAATTGATTTCTCCGTAACCTCGGAGCCAATCATTTTCCGGTGTGAACTTTTCTACTCTTTCAACCAAAACTCTGCCGTACCAACTGCGGTCAAAGACGGTTAACAGTTTCTGTTGGTTGAATGCTTTCCAAAACCGCCATAAGAAATGGTGGTCGGCTTCTTCTTTGGTCGGGGCAGAAATCGGAAAAATATTAAAGTCATGAATGTTTAAAGCCGAAGTCATGCGGGTGATAGCTCCGCCTTTGCCCGAAGCGTCCGAACCTTCAAAAACCGTGATGACTTTTTCGCCACGCTCTTTTATCTGCATAAACTGGCGGTTTAGGCGGGCTCTTAGCTCTATCAGTCTTTGGTTGTATTCATCTTTGGGTAAGGAAAGGCTTAAGTCTGTCTTTTCAAAACGAGGCGCAGAAGCATTGCCTTTTTCTTTGATAAGTTCTTTAAGCTCTATTTTCGACTTGGAAGAGGGCTTTTCTTCCAAAGCATCTTCCAAATGCGAACATAATTCTTTGAGCGTTTTTTCTATGCGTTCGGTAAGATTTCCTTCTTGGATAAAATGCCATTTTGCATAGTCTTTATCCGTATGTTTGATAATTTTTTGCGTGGCTTCGGCAAACTTGTCATGAAGTTCCATGTTCGCAAAATCGTCCGAAGTTATCCGCCAACTTTCAAGCGGGTCGGCAGAAATACCGTTCAGATATTTTTCCTGCTCGCCTTTATCCATATAAAGCCAGAACTTAACAATTATTGCGCCCCAGTCAGCCAGAGTCTTTTCAAAGAAGTTTATCCGGTCAAGCATGGCGTGAAAGTCGGCTTCGCTGCATTCGTCATGAGCATAAGCCGATAACGGGTTGGAATACCATGAACTGACAAATAAGCCGAGTTTGCTTTCGGGCGGTGTGTCGACCCAGTAGCGGCGGAACTCTTGCATACTGTTTTTCATTTCGCTGCGGTCATAGGCTTTTAAAATCAAATATTTGTTGTTCAGCCATTCCCTTAAAAGCTCGGTTACCTGATCTTTGCCGGCTCCGTTTACACCGCAAAATACCGCAATTACCGGACGTTTGCTGCCGACTATCTTTTCTTGCAGCTTTATCAAACGGGTTCGGAACTTTTTTTCGGTTTCGTTGTCAAGGTCGATGTAAGCGTTCGGGTTTACTTCGGTAAGCGTTTCGTCGGTCATTGTTTTTCCCCTGCTTTGCGTAATATCTTGCTTCTTTCGGAAGCGGAAAGGTTCGGGCTGTTACAGAAAAAATCCTGACAGCTGAAGGCTTTTTTGCTGCTTTCCGGATTTATGCCTACGAAAAAGTCATCAACTATGTGCGGAAATATGGCGATGCCTCCACCAGAGTCGAGGATCTTGCTGATATAATGAAACTGCGGAGCAATGTGTTCAGCCGCA